>CALKMS010000053.1 GCA_938091145.1 uncultured bacterium | reverse complement strand
AACGCCTACCTCCTTTTGGCAACAAGCTGGCCGAACTGGTAGAAGAGATAAACCTGGCTATGTGATATTTCTGGCTGAAGAAAACCCTCTTGATCAATATATTGTAAATAATCCCGAAATAGTTTGGGAGAAGGCTCGGGTTGAAGCTATAATTGATCCATCGAACAGCAAGATTAACCAAGCTCACCTTTTGGCGGCAGCCTACGAACTTCCTTTAAGAAAAAGCGATCAGAAATATTTTGGTAAGCAAATGCTTGCCCATTTGAAGAAAATGACTGAAAGGAGGCTCTTGACTAAAAAAAGAAAAAGGTGGCATCTTGCTTACCCTGGCTATCCGGCTTCAGAAATTAACCTCCGCTCCATTTCCGCTAAACCTTACCAGATTGTTTTGAGAGACACTGGGTTGCTTCTCGGTACGCTAGAGGAAAGCTTGGCATATCTTTATCTTTACCCAGGAGCTGTTTACTTACATCAGGGGGAAACTTACTTGGTGAGCGAACTCTTGATTGAAAAAAGAGTTGCTTTGGTCGAACCATTTTCGGCTTCGTATTACACTCAACCACAGGAAGAAAGTTATCTGGAGATTCTAAAGATGGTAGAAAAAGTGAATTCGCGAGGGCTGGATCTTTTTCGCGGGCATCTCAAAGTTACTCGCACAGTTCGGGGATTCATTAAAAGAAATCTTGTGACAGGAAAGGTTTTGGGAGCAGAGGAGCTTGACTTACCCGATTGGTCTTTTTTGACCGAAGGGTACTGGTTTGCTCTACCCAAAAAGATAGCTGATAAATTTGGGTCGAGAGAGCTCGCAGGAGCACTTCACGCTTTAGAACATGCTGTTATTGCTCTTTTTCCTCTTTTTGCTCTCTGTGATCGCTGGGACATTGGGGGTCTTTCTACTCCTTATCATCATCAAGTAGAAGCCCCAGCGGTTTTTTTCTATGACGGCTACGAAGGGGGATTGGGGCTTGCTAAGCTCGCTTTCAAGCGATTCTGGTGTCATCTGGAGGCTGCCTACCATTTGGTGCTAAACTGTCCTTGCCAGGAAGGTTGCCCGGCCTGCATTCACTCGCCAAAGTGTGGCAACCTAAATGAAATTCTCGATAAAGAGGCAGCTTTGAAACTTTTTCAGCTTTTGCTTTCTTCTTGAGCCCACCTCTCTACTTAAATACAAACATAAATCTCTCTTATAGGAAGGTAGCGTAAACCTTTGGGTTTGCGAAAAGTTTTGGAATTGCTTGGGGTGCTTACGCCCTTTCGCAATGACAAAACGAGAGAGGTCATTGCGAGCGGAGACGCCTTCATCTGGTCATTGCGAGCGAGCCGTAAGGCGAGCGTGGCAATCTCAAAGATTGCTTCGTCGCTTCGCTCCTCGCAATGACAAGTCGGAAATGTCATTGCGAGCGACGACCAAAGGGAGGAGGCGTGGCAATTTTGGAATTGCTTCGGGTGCTTACGCCCTTTCGCAATGACAAACCGAGAGAGGTCATTGCGAGCGAGCCGAGCCCTTTTTTGTCATTGCGAGCCTGAGCGAAGCGAAGGCGTAGCAATTCCGTTTTTCGAGGGAAAAGGCAATCTTTGCAGGTGCTTTGCACCCCCGCCTAAGGTGAACAAACCACGTTTTTCGGCAAACAAACGCAATGAAACTAGGAAGAAGTAAGGTAGCGGAAACGTTTAGGTGTTAAGCACCCTTATTTTTTTGAAAAAAATCACCGACCTCAAGGTCGCTTTAACATTGTCAAAGCAAGGTTTTCAGGGTTAAAGAACACTCCCTCAGCAAAAAGGAGCCATAAAAGCTTTGGTGGTTTATATTCTTCTTCACTTGACAAAGAAAAAAAAGGGTGTAGAATACCTATATGGGTATTTATAAGATAGCTATGGATAAGTGCGATGGCTCACCTTACTGTCCGGTTGTTCGGGTTTGTGAGGCTCAGGCGGTAGAGCCTACTCAGGTGGTTTCAGAGGCGGGCTTGGGCTTTTCGATGAAGTATCAAATTAACCGTAATGTTTGTTTGGGTTGCGGAAAATGTGCGCTGGTCTGTCCTCGGCAGGCTGTGTACCCCGAAGGTTGACGGGATGGGGAGAATATATTAAAATACCCTTATAGGTATGTGGGAGGAAAAGAAATGCCTATTTATGAGTATAAGTGTAACAGTTGCCAGAAAACTTTTAATGTGCTATCATTAAATACTGAAGAGGAAAAGGAGATTAAGTGTCCTTACTGCCAAAGTGAGGATGTTAAAAAGTTGCTATCTCCTTTTTCCTCATTCGGTTTTGGAGGTTGTTCGAGTACCTCCTTTGGGTGAGGTTAGTTTGAAAGCGCCAGTTGGCGCTTTGTAATTTGCTCTTTCCCCTTATCCTTTCTCCCTCCTGCCCCGCTTAGGAGGCCGCGACCCCGGCGGCCTCCGCTTTTTTATTTTGAATAGTTAGTTATGTTAAACTATCAATTCGGTGAGTCTTGATGGATGAGAAAGTTTTTTATGTCACCACTCCAATTTACTATGTCAATGATGTTCCTCATATTGGCCACGCTTACTGTACGATGGCTGCTGATATATTGGCTCGCTTTTGGCGTCAAAGGGGAAGAAAAGTTTTTTTTCTAACCGGGACAGATGAACATGGCCAAAAAGTTCAAAAAGCGGCTGAAGCTAAGGGTCTTTCTCCAAAGGATCATTGTGATCAAATGGTTGAACCTTTTAAAGCGCTTTGGGAAAGGCTTAATATTACCAACGACGAGTTTATCAGAACAACAGAAAGAAGGCATGAGGAAGTAGTTCAGAAAGTTTTCCAAAAGCTTTATGAAAAGGGCGATATTTATAAGGGAGCTTATGAAGGCTGGTACTGCGTTCATGAAGAAACTTATTATCCTTCTTCTCAGATAATTGATGGAAAGTGTCCTGAGTGTCAGCGACCAGTTCAGTGGCTGAAAGAAGAAGCTTATTTTTTTGCTTGCTCTAGATATCAAGAGAAGTTGCTAAAACACTTGGAGGAAGCTCCAGATTTTATAATGCCTTCCTTTCGCTACAATGAAGTTAAATCCTTTGTCGAGTCAGGCATCGAAGATGTTTGCGTTTCTCGAAACGCCCAGAAGGTTAGCTGGGGCATTCCAGTACCCTTTGACCCAAACCACGTCGTTTACGTCTGGTTTGATGCCCTTTTAAACTATCTCACGGGGGCTTATTATCTCCAAGATGAGGAAAAGTTCCGTTCAATCTGGCCAGCTGATATTCATTTAATTGGCAAAGATATTCTTCGTTTTCATGCTGTTATCTGGCCTGCTATGCTTTTAGCTTTGGAACTGCCTTTGCCCAGACATATTTTTGCTACTGGTTTTTGGACTTTAGGCGGGGAAAAAATTTCAAAGTCAAAAGGTTTGGTAATTAATCCTGATGCTCTAGTTAAAAAATACGGCAATGACGCTGTCCGCTATTTTTTCTTTCGGGAAATCAGCCTCGGGGCTGATGGTGAGTTTACTGAAGAATCTCTTGTCCGAAGATTAAACTTTGATTTAGCAAACGATCTTGGAAATTTTATTCATCGGACTGGTAATTTATTTGTCCGCTTTTCGGATGGAAAAGTGCCGACACCAGGCGAACTAACTTCTCGGGAATTAGAAATTGAGAAAACTGCTCTTGAAGTTGAAAGAAAGCTTCCAGAGCTGATGAGTGAGCTAAAAATTAAGGAAAGCCTTGAAGAAATCTGGCAATTAATTAGAGAGGCGAACCGTTATGTGGATCAAACCTCACCCTGGAATCTAAAAGATGATCACCCTGAGTATTTAGGCACTGTTCTTTATACCATTGCTGAACTTTGGCGGTGGATTTCCCTTTTTATCCACCCTTTTCTGCCTCAGGCTTCGGAAGAAATAAGGAGGCGCTTAAGCCTAGAGCGAGATGAGCTTTTCTTAACTGATGGTTTGCGTTCAAATCGGCTTAAGCCTGGCTTGCTAGTAAAAGGCGGTCCACCCCTTTTTCCTCGAAGAAAAGAATGAAGCTTTTTGATACCCATTGTCATCTTGATTATTACCAATCTGACGAGCTTGAATCAATTTTGGAAAGAGCAAGGGAGAAAGGGGTGAAAAAAATTTTAACGGTGGGAACAAATCTTGAATCGAGCCTGAGATGTTCAAAGATTGCCGATAATAAAGAAAATATTTTTTTTTCTGCCGGATGTCATCCTCATGAAGCGAAAGATTTTTCCCCGCGGTTTATCAGAGAACTTAAAAAATTGGCTAAAAAGAAGCATTGCTTGGCAATTGGGGAAACTGGTTTAGACTATTACTATCTCCACTCACCCAAAAAAGTTCAAAAGGAAGTTTTTCGCCAGCATCTTGAGTTGGCTGCAGAATTAGACCTTCCTCTAATAATTCACTCGCGTCAGGCTTTAGCGGAAGTGGTGGAGATGCTTTCTGGGTTTGATTCTCTTTCTTTTGTCTTTCATTGCTTTTCTGGCTCGTTTGAGGATTATCTTCAAATAGTTGAAATGGGAGGATATGTATCTTTTGCCGGGATCGTTACCTTCAAAAAAACTCAGGAGCTAAAAAAAGTAGCTAAAAAGGCAGATAATAGCAAGTTTTTTCTGGAAACTGACGCTCCTTATCTGTCGCCTGAACCATATCGAGGTCGAAAAAATGAACCGGGCTATCTGAGGGAAATTCTTAATTTTTTAGCTGAATTGCGAAAGGAAGACAAAGAAGAGCTAGCAGCAAAAACAACGGAAAACGCTTTAAGATTTTTCCGTTTGCCCAATTAAGTATGTAGTTGAACATTAAAAGCTTTAATTATCGATGGTCAAGAGAAACTAAAATTATGGGGAAACCGTTATTACCTGATGAAGAGTTAAAAAAGCTAGCCATTCGGGCAAAGCGAGAAAAAAAAGCTCTGGCTGAGCTTTTTGATTCGCTCTTTGACAGTATTTATAGCTTTTTCTTTTATCGAGTTAGCAAACCTGAGGAAGCGGAAGATCTTACTCAGGCTTTCTTTTTAAAAATGATCGAAGCTCTTGGTGGATACCGGCCTAGCGAAGTACCGTTCATGGCTTGGTGTCAGAAAATAGCGCGAAATTTGCTGATTGACCACTATCGGCAAACGAAAACCTTTTACCCCCCAGAGGTTATCAGTCAGCTGCCGAACGGGAGGGCGCAAAAGGAGATTGAACTTGAGGAAAAACGAGCGGTTCTTTATAAAGCTCTAAAAACATTGTCTGTAGATTATCAAGAGGTTATTTTGCTGCGCTTTTTATTAGGATTTTCAGTTAAAGAAACAGCAGAGATTATGGAAAGAAGCGTGAACGCTGTTAAGCTTTTGCAGTTTCGAGCTTTAAAGGCAATGAGAAAAATTTTGGGAGAAGAGAGTGAATGAAATTAATAAAGTTCATCAACTAAATGAATATCTGAAAAAGTTAGAAGAGGACAAGTTGGGATTAGAAGAGGTCACTGACCAAGAAATAGTTTCTTTGCTCAAATTGGCTATTTACCTTAAAGAGAATTTGCGTGTTTGCCCTTCTCCTCGCTTTCGCCAGCGAATTAAAGAGGATTTACTGGTGGCTTGGCAAAGGAAGCGATTGAATCAGTACCGTCGGCTGGCGAGAATTATTATTTTAGCGGCTGCTTTTTTCTTTCTACTTTCAGGTTTAGCTATTGCTACCTGGAGAAGCCAACCGGGTAGTCTTCTTTACCCACTTAAAAGATTTCTCCAAAAAGCTGATGGTTTTTTAAAAAGAAAAAGTTTTCAACCAATACCGGCTAACAGGGGTAAAAAACAAAGAGAAGAAATGGGCAAAGGGAAGAAAGAACAGAAGAAAAAAGAAAAGAAAAAAAGAAAAGGAAAGATAAGAAAAAAAAGAAGACAGATTTTCCCGCCAGTGAAAAAAAAGATTCAACCAGTTCATTCACGACAAAGGAAATCTCACTCTCGGGGCAACAGAGGGTTTGTTCGAGAAAGAGAAGGCGAGTTTATTCACACAGGGACCGATGGCGCTGCTTTTAGAACAGATAAAGTGCCTATCAAAACTACAAACAAGAATTTTGGATTAAAAAAAAGCGAAAATCAGGTCACACCTTAGAATGCTTAAGAACTTCGAGTAAGAAAAAGACAAGTAATTTATTTTTGGGCGTATATGAGTGTTTGTTACCAAAAATAAAATTATTCAAAACAATTTTAAGAAATTTTTTTTTATTACGTTTATATTAACACGCCAACCTACCCCACGTCCCAACCGTTTCCCCGGTTGGGACTTTTTTTTTAAACTTTTTTAAACCAATTTTTGAGCCTTAGCTTTAAGGTATACCTTAAGGTATAAGAAAGACTAAAGCCCCCCGCTCTTTTTAGTATAATTTTAAGACTGGCGCCCGTGGCTCAATGGATAGAGCGTCGGCCTCCGGAGCCGAAGGTTGCGCGTTCGAGTCGCGCCGGGCGCACCACTAGATGCCACGAAGAGACTATGGCTTTCTTGCTTTCGTATCTCCTTTTGTTAGCAAATTTGAAAATTAAACGGTTAATAGGTATTTGAGATTATCTCGATTTTGATTTAGCTAATGAAAGTAAAACGATTTTTTCTACCAGTTTTTTAAATGTAAGACCGACTGCCTGGGCGGCCATTGGCAAAAGAGAGGTTTCTGTCATGCCGGGCGAAGTATTAATTTCCAGAATGTAAGGGGTGTCTTCTTCTTCTGAGTAAATGAAATCAACTCGGGAAAGATTGGTGCATTTTAGTTCTTGATGAGCTTTCCAAGCGATGTTTTTAACTTTATCTAAAGCTTCGGGTTTTAAACGAGCAGGAACATAATACTCGCTCATTCCCATGGTGTACATAGCTTCGTAGTCAAAAAATTCTTTTTTAGGGACAACTTCAACTGGTGGCAAGGGTTCGTCACCCAAAATAGAAACTGCTACCTCTTTTCCCTTAATATATCTCTCAACCAGGACCCGATCATCATAGCTTAAGCTTCCAATTAAAGCTTGAGGGAGCTCTTCTTCTTGGTGGACAATCTTTATTCCCAAAGAAGAACCCTGGCAAGCTGGTTTCACTACTAATGGTAAACCAAGTTTTTTAATGATAATTGGCAATAAATCAGCTGCACCCATTTCCTTAAAGCTGTTGCTGCTCAAAGCAAAGAACTCAGGAGTGGGAAGGGAGGCTTTCAAAAAAAACTCTTTGGAGGTGATTTTATCAAAAGAAAGGCGGCAAGAATGGACATCAGGACCAGTATAAGGAAGGTCGAGAATTTCTAAGAGTTCTTGAACTGTTCCATCTTCACCATATTTCCCGTGAAGAGCAATGTAAACTAGGTCAGGATTAAAACTAAGCAAATTCTGAATTAACTGTTCGTCGAGGTCGAACCTTTTGACCTGGTAGCCCAGTTCTTCCAAACTTTCGGCTACTCGCTGACCGCTTATTAGGGAAACTTCTCTTTCCAGAGAGCGGCCTCCCATTAGAACGGCGATTTTTTCTTTCATTTTTCCTCCTTCAGGCTTTTAGATCGGGCCTTCTCTTTTTTAGAGCTGTTTATTTTGTAAAAAGCTTTATAAATCTTAAATTGCTCTTTTACAACTTTATTGAGCCTCTTTATTCCTTCCCAAATGACATCAACTTCAGAATAAGAAAAGTTGAGCCGAATAGAGTTTTTCCCTCGCCCGTCGGCGTAGAAAGCTTCGCCCGGGATGTAAGCTACCTTTGCTTCTAAAGCTTTAGCTAGCATTTCGGTAGTATCAAAGTAATCGGGCAAGGTAACCCAGATGAAGAGGCCGCCTTCCGGTTTAGTCCAGGTAGCTTCACTGGGAAAGTTTTCTTCCAACGCTTCCAGCATTGCTTGACAGCGTTCTTGGTACATTTGAGCCACTTTCTTCGCCTGGTTTTTAATGTCAAACCTTTTTAGGTAAGCTACAAGCACTTTTTGAGTGAAAGGACTGGGACAGAGGTTTTCGGCTTCCTTGGCTTTTGAAAACTTTTCCAAAACTGGCTTAGGGGCAGTTAGCCAGCCAATTCGCATTCCTGGAGAAAAGATCTTTGAAAAAGTGTTTAAGTAGATTGCATCTTCTTTGAGTTTTTTAAGAGTGGGTAGAGTGTTAGGAGAAAAACCGAGATAACCGTAAGCATCATCTTCTACGAGCGGCACTTGGTGTTTATCGGCAATTTCTACGATTTCTTTTCGCCTCTTCAAAGAAAGGGAAAGGCCGGTGGGGTTTTGGTAGTTAGGAATGAGGTAAATGAACTTTGGTTTTTCCTTTTTCTTTTCCATCAAGGTAAGGGCTTCATCTAGAAGTTCAGAAGTTATTCCTTCTTCATCCATAGGTACTGAGACTATTCGGGCTTCGTAACTTAGGAAAGCATTTAAAGCACCAACATAACTTGGACCTTCGGTAACTACTGCTTCTCCAGGGTTGATAAAGATTTTTCCTAAAAGGTCTAACCCTTGCTGAGCCCCGTCAGTTATTAAAATTTCTTCAGGATGGACGTTCATTTCTCTTTCTTTCATCAGTTTGGAAATTTCTTCCCGAAGTTCCCATAGACCTTCAGAAGGTCCGTATTGAAGAGAAATGTCAGCTTGGTCAAGCACTTCTTTGATTACTTGAGCGATTTCTTTTACCGGAAAGGAGCGAGGGTGGGGCATACCACCGGCAAAGGAAATTATGTCAGGGCGAGAAGCAGCGGCAAAAAGCATCCTGACAATAGAAGGCCTGATTGACCTGACTCGTTGGGCATAAAACTTTTCCCAAACATCAAGTCGAATTTCCACAATGGTTAAATTATAATTTTTTGCTTGTAAAAATAAAAACTTGTTAAGGGGAGAAGTTTTTTGGTTTATGATGTAATTATTGTTGGCGCAAGCTTTGCCGGTCTGTCTGTAGCTAATAGCTTGAAAACTAACAGGGTGTTGCTGATTGATAGAAAAACACCGGGCACTCTTCCGACTTCAGCTTGCGCTGCCCCCTTAAATTTTTTACTTCACCAGAAAATGGAAGACTCTATCAAACAAATAATCAATGAAGTTTCTTTTAAGACTGCTTACGGTGAACTTCGATACACGACTTTAGTTCCTTTTGCTACTTTTGATTATCAAATTTACTGCCAGGAAAGTCTGAAAAGGTTTAAAGGTGATTTTTTAAAAGCTAATGTAAAAAGCTTTAATGGCAACATAGTTCTGACTGACCGTGGTGAGTTTGAGGGAAAAGTTTTCGTTGATGCTACTGGATGGCGGGCAAAGCTTGCATCAGCTTTAGACAATAGTTTTGTTTTTCGCAACAATCTCGGATTTGGTTTGGAAACTGAAGTTTCTGCTGAAACAAGTGAGTTAAACTTTATTTTCGATCCCAAAATAATTAAAGGGGGCTATGCTTGGATTTTCCCAGCGGGAGAAAAGACTCGCTTGGGGTTAGGAACTTATTTTCCTTCTTCTGATCTCCTTATCAAGCTTAAGCAATTTGTGAAGAGTCAGGGTTATGAAGTTGAAAAAATCCACGGTGGTTTTATGCCTTACGGGCTAAGGAGCCCGGTTTGCCATAATGTTTTTTTAGTTGGCGATGCAGCGGGACAAATCGTTCCTTTAACTGGCGAGGGAATAAGACAAGCAATTTATTTTGGAAAAAAATGTGCTCAGATTATTCAGTCTTTTCTTGATGGAAATTTATCGCTTCCCCTTGCACTTCTGAAATATGCTCGCTTTGTTAATCGGCACAGGGGAGGTTATATTTTGTTCAGCTTTCTCCAGTATCTTTGGTTGCGACTTCCCAACTTTGCAATTGAGCTTATTTCTCGAACTTTGGGTCGATCATGGACAAATTTGAAATTTCAAAAACTTTATTTTGATTGGATGAAAGCATAAGGTGATCTGAAATAACTGGAACAAAGATTTTTTGCTTAAACGTTGAATCGTGATCTTAAGTAGCTTAAAATTCAGAATGGAGGTGAAAAAAATGGCAGAACGAAACGGCGGAGATCTTTTGAGTTTTTTGTTCGGTGCCTTGATAGGATTTGCGGCGGGTATTTTGTTTGCTCCTCGTTCAGGCAAAGAAACCCGAGAGATTTTGCTGGAAAAAGCAAAAGAGTACGCTAAAGAAGGACAGAAGCTTTATGAGAGCCAGCGGGAAAGGTTGGCAGAGGTTATTGAAGCCGGAAAAGAAACGGTGGGCGAAAAAGTTGAAGCAGCAAAAGAAAAGATAAGTCAGGCAAAGGAAAAAATCCAAGAGAAAGTTGAAACCTTAAAAAGCAAGGAAGGAATAGAAGAAATTAAACCCGACGAGGTTTAAAAAAATCGCCTTTTTTAGAGATCGCCAGCATGCTGCAAGGCTGCTGGCAAATGAGCTTAAAAAAACTACAATTGACTCAGAGGCAGTAGTTTTTGGGATTTTAAAAGGCGGTGTGCCAATAGCCCGTGAAATATCTTCTCTTCTTAATTTTTCCTTTGAAGTAATTGCTTGTCGAAAAATACCTGTACCATACCGTACTGAAATAAGCGTTGGAGCGGTGAGCGAAAGCGGTTTCGTTGCTTTTAATCAACCTTTGATTCGCCATCTTGGTTTGTCAGAAGGATATGTTCGCTATCTTGCCAAGCGAGAAAAAGAGGAAATTGCTGATTTTTTGAAGAAATTTTTTCCTCAGCGACGGCTCCATATTTTGGGAAAAAAAAAAGATAGCTATTATTACTGACGATGGATTGGCTTCTGGCTATACTATGCTTGCGGCAGTGCGGGAGGTGAAAAACCTCCAACCAAAAAAGATTATCGTGGCTGTTCCTTGTGCTTCTCTTTTGGCTTCTCAGTTAGTTGAAAAAGAAGTCGATAAGTTTATAGCTCTGGAAGTTAGTTCCAAACCTTTATTTGCCATCGCCAACTACTTCGATAAATGGGATGAAGTTACCGAAGAAGAATTGAAAGCAATTTTGGAAAAATAAGTTTTAAGATTTGTTTTCCAGAATTTCTTTTAAGCTTTTTACCTCTTTTTCAACTTTACGAGCCTTGCGGCCAATAAAAACCAGGTAAATGAAGATAATAGCCCATGTTATACCGTAGGCAACTGCGACGTAGGTTAAAGCAGTGGTTAATTCTTTTTCCATTTACTCCTCCATTTTTTCTTTTATTTCTTTAACTTCGTCTTCCATGTTAAATAAGGAAAGACGGGTTTTCAAGATTAGGTAAAACAAAACGGTAAAAACAAAAAGCGATAGAAAGAAAGCCAGTTTCATTTCCGGAGAGAGCCCACCGCGCTCAAGTATTGGCTGACTTGGATGGACTGTTCGATACCAGCGTACCGAAAGAAAAACAATTGGAACATCAACGAAAGCTACGATGCCAAAAACGGCAGCGTATCGGGCTCGGCGAAAGTCTTCCGCTACGGAGCGATTCAAAATTAAATAGCCAATGTAAAGCAGCCATAAAACCAGGAAAGTTACCAGCCGGGGCTCGCCCCAGTCCCACCAAGCTCCCCAGGCAGCTTTCCCCCAGATAGGGCCGGTTACCAAAGTGATGGTGGAAAAGATTATTCCAATTTCTGCTGAAACCTGAGCTATTGAGTCGTAACGACGGTCAGAGGTTTTGAGAAAAGCGATGCTACAGACAAAGACCACAAAAAAGGCCAGAAACCCTACCCAGGCTCCCGGAACGTGAAAGTAGAAAATTTTTTGAGCTACTCGTGGAATTAACTTTGGTTCGTTAATAAAAGGGGTATAGATCAAGGAAAGATAAACTGCTAAAAGAGCTAGACCTAGAGTTATCCAGCTAATTACTTCATCTCTCTTGCTCATTATTCTTCAACCACAAACTCGAAAGTAATGTAAGCTAGGACTGAGAAGATGATATCATAGACGATCAAAAGTTGCAGCCAGCGTCCAGGCTCGTAGATAGGAGAAGGATTGGCTAAATAAAGAGTTAGCTTAACTGAAGCAATCAAAACTGGGGTTAGGACGGGAAAGGCTAATAAAGGCAAAAGCAGCTCGCGGGCTTTTAGATTAGCGGTCATGGCTGAAAACAGAGTTCCAATGAAAGAAATACCAGCACTGCCAAGGATAAAAACTCCAAAAAGTTTGATCGGGTCTTTAAGGAGGCTGTTATTGGAAAAGAAAAGAGGAAGGATTGGGAGAGTTAAAAGTTCGACGGTTAAGATGAAAATTAAATTGCCGGCTGCTTTCCCAAAGTAAATTACGTAGCGTTCGGCAGGGCAGAGAAGCAATCCTTCAAGACAGTTTTTATCAACTTCTCGAACAAAAGAGCGGGAAAGCCCAAGGTTAGCGGCGAAAAGGAAAGCCACCCAGATAGCGCCGACAGTCACTTCTAAAGACAGCCGGGAGCCACTAAAAGCAAAGTTAAAAGTTACCAGAGTGAGCAGAACAAAGACAATCATCGAAGTAAATAGCTCCTTGGTTCTCAGTTCAGCGGTAAAATCTTTAATTAGAAGAGCTATTATTTGGTAAAAGCTCCTCAAACTCATTAACCTCGTTGAAGTACTTTTGTTTTAAATCTGGAAGGGATATTTTATGGCGGCTGGTTTCCAGGAGGATTTCTCCTTTAGAGAGCAGAACAATTCTTTCAGCTTGTTCATATCCCCGTTCAAGATCATGGGAGGTCATTAAAATTGTGTGACCTTCTTCTTTTAAGTTTTTAAGAAGCTTGTCCAATAATAGAGTTGCTGAGGGGTCAAGTCCAGTGTAGGGTTCGTCAAATAAAAGAAGAAGCGGGTCGTGGAGTAAAGCTCGAACAATAGCTAGTCGCTGAAGCAATCCACGAGATAAAGTCCGAACTAAGTCATTTTGACGATGAAGCAGGCCAACTTTTTCTAATAGGTTCTTTATTTTTATTTCCACTTCTTTAACTCCGTACATTCTCCCATAAAAGTTGAGATTTTCCCTTACTGTCAGCTCTTCATAAAGTAATGGATGGTGAGTGACAAAACCAATTAGCTTTCGGACTTCAGTTTCGTTGTTTTTGACAGGACGGGAGTCAATCCAGAGTTCTCCCGAAGTAGGAAGCATCACGGTAGAAATAATTTTCAACAAGGTGGTTTTGCCTGCTCCATTGGGACCAAAAAGAACTACAAAGTCGCCCTCGAATAGGGTTAAACTGACCCCTTTAAGGGCTTTTTTTCTGCCGAATTCTTTTACCAGTTTTCGGGCTTCGAGTACTTTTTTCAATTTTTTCCCTTTCTGGCCACCAGGCGAAAATTATTCCGGAAAATAAGATAACCGAACCCGACCAAAGCCAGTTGATTAGAGGTTCAATAGTGAGGACGAGAACGGCTGTGTTATCGGGCTTGACTTCTGACAGTGCTAAATAAATATCTCTTAAGAAGCCTTCTAGAATATCAACTTCAGCTGTTACAGTTGGGCCTCCTGTATCTGGGTTTTTAGGGAGGGGATAAAACGCGAGCCCCGGCGTGAGGCTGCCAATTTTTTTACCCTTTAGTCGAATTTCGCAAAAGGCTTCGATAGACTCGAAATTTTGGTGTTGTTTCTTCACGGGCTTAAGGTATTTAACCTCAACATCGCGCAACTTAAAAGTTTCACCTGGCTTTACTCTTCTTTGAGTTTCGACTTTGTAAACATTAGAAGCTATGAGGGCAAAGAACATCACTAAAACTCCAATATGAGCGATCAGGCCACCATACCGCCTTTTATCTCGAAGAACAAAACTTAAAAACCTACTTTCTTTTTGGACCTTGTAATCGAGGTAGAGGCGGTAAAAAGCAGAGGCTAAAGAGAAGCCACCGAGGAAAAAAGAAAACCAGCCTAAGAGGTTACTTTTTCCGCGGGCTGTTCCCCAGGGAAAAAGGAAGAAGAAGGGTAAGGCAATTGCAAAGCCTAAAATCAGGGGTGGTAAGATTTTTTCTTTTAGAGCTGGCCAATCAAACCTTTCCCAGCGGAGATAAAAGCAGAAACCAAGCAAAATTACAAGGGAGTAGATAATCGGTAGGGAGAGGGAATCAAAAAACTCTCTTTGAACTAATTTCTGTTCGCCAGTAAAGAGGCCACTAAAGATGGGAAGGATTGTTCCCCAAAGAACTAAAAGGGTGAAAGCAACAAATAACCAGTTTGTTAAGGTAAAGGAACCTTCACGGGAAAGGTAAGAATCAATAGGTAAGCTTACCAAATCTCTATAGCGGCGGTAAATGAGATAAACGCAAAAGGCCGTGGCGAGAAGAAGAAAGATTATGAAATAAGTTCCCAAAGGAGAAGCTCCAAAAGAATGGACGGAAGAGATTATCCCGCTTCGGGTTAGAAAAGTACCGAAAATGCAGAGAAGGAAAGTGGCGACTAAAAGGACAAAAGTCCAGACTTTTAAATTTTTTCGTTTTTCGTAAACACTTAAAGAGTGGAGTAAAGCGGCGCCGGTAAGCCAGGGTAGCAAGGAAGCGTTTTCTACGGGATCCCATGCCCAGTATCCACCCCAGCCAAGCTCAACATAAGCCCACCAAGCACCAAGAACATTTCCAATTCCTAAAAAGAGCCAGGCGAGCAAAGCCCAACGGCGGGCAACTTTTGTCCACTCATCTTCGATTTTAGGCGAAAGTAAAGCGGCCATTCCCCATGCGAAGGGGAAGGTAAAAGCCGCAAAACCGAGAAAAATTGTAGGTGGGTGGAACACCATACCTATATTTTGAAGTAAGGGGTTTAGGCCATAGCCTTCAGACAGGGAAAAGATTTCTCCGGTGATTGGATCAACCAGCGGTTTGAAAGGATTAGCTGGTAGGGTTAGGAGCAGTAAAAAAAAGGTTTGAATACCTAAAATAAAGCTGAAAGCAACCGGAAAGAGATTCTGGCGGTGGTAAAGAAGAAAGAAGATTAAGAGAAAGAGAGCAATAAGCCAAGCCCAGAGAAGAAGAGACCCTTCCTGGCCCGCCCAAAAAGCGGTGACCAAGTAAAAAGTTGGTAAGTTAGTGCTAGTATATTCCGCCACATAGCTTAGGCTAAAATCGTGGGCAATGATTGCTTGAAGGAGAGCCAGTGAAGCTAAAGAGACCAGAGTTAAAAGAGAAACTGAGCCTAAAAAGCCATAACGTAGAATAAACTTTTTCCCTTTACCTTGAGTTAAGAAGTACACCGATAATGAAAAAAGGGCGAGAGAGGTTAAAAAGCTAAGAACAATTAAGACAAACCCAAGCTGACCCATTATTTTCCCTTTTCCAGCTTGGGAACATATTTAGAAGGACACTTAACCAGAAGATTTTCAGCTTTAAAAACTCCTCGTTGATATACGCCGTCGGCAATTATTTCGCGTCCTTCATCAAAAGAGTTTGGTAAGACGCCTGAGTAATGGATTTTTATTTGACTCCTACCATCGGTCACTTCAAACTCGTAATGGTCTTTCAAACTTTTGAAGGAACCTTTAACCACCTTTCCGTTGAGGCGAACTGGCTTTCCAATCAGGCTTTTGTCTGATTTTAATTCCGATGGCTTTTTAGCTACCTGGGAACCACTAAAGGTAACAAAAATAAGTATACTCAGAAGTATTATGAGGGTGACGCCTCCCACGACTACCCTTCTCTGCCGCTTGCTCATAAGATCACCTTTTCAATTTTAATCTTGGCTATTTTAAAGTAAGTTCTATGCAAAGGCAAGCGAAAAGTGGGAAATCTTGACGAAAAAAAGAGAATGAGTTTCTGCTAAAATTAAAAGATCGGAGCTGAGATTGTTTTACTTAAAAAGCTCAGGATATTTTGTCTTAAGGTAAGCAAGCGCTTTCTTAATAATTTTTTTGTCTGTAGGGTAGGTTAGGCATTTCTCAACTTGATTAGCCGCAACCCAACAAACTTTTTCAATTTCTGAGTCGTGATCAGAAATGTCCCCAGAAGTATATTTGATGAGGAAGTAGTGGACATATTTATGGATTCTTACTTTTTCATTTTTCTCAGCAAACCAGTAATCAATTTGTCCCAGTTTTATTTCGATTTCGCCTGTTATTCCTGCTTCTTCTTTTACCTCGCGCAGAGCTGTTTCTCTTATTGATTCTTCTTCTACCAATCCTTTGGGCAATGTCCAGACATTGTGGCGCGGAGAAACTAAAACTAAAAAGATTTTCCCATCCTCTATTTTATAAACAATTCCTCCAGCGGAGACAGCAGTTTTAACAGGCCAGCCTGGCTTTTTACTCAACGATGTTCAGATCCTCTCCGCAGAAAATGCATTTTCCTTCTTTCACCCGGTAAGTGAGAACTGAAAAACCTGAACGGGTGATAACTTCGTTTTGGCATTTCGGACAGAAGGTGTTTTCGAAGGGATGGCCAGGGACATTACCAAGGTAAACAAATTTCAATCCTTCCTTCAAACCGATTTCCCGCGCCTTTTCTAAGGTAACAACCGGAGTAGGTGGAAGATGGGAAAATTCAAGGTGAGGGTAGAAACGAGTGACATGCCAGGGGATTTTTTCTCCGAGCTCGTTTCGAATAAAAGAAGCAATTTCTTTTAACTCTTCCTCTCGGTCATTAACAGTTGGAATAATGTTGGTAACAATTTCAACATGAAGTTTCCAGTGGTGAAGAGCTCTTTTTGTCGCTTCAAGAATGGAGGAGAAATCTTTTATTCTCGCGATCTTTCGGTAAGAATCAGAGCTGAAGGCTTTTAGATCAACGCGGTAGGCCGAGAGGTAAGGAGCGATAATGTCAAGTGCCTCTGAGGTGATAAAACCGTTAGTTACAAAAACAGTGTAAAGTCCATCTTTTTTGGCTATTTTGCTGACATCGAGAGCAAACTCTAGCCAGATGGTTGGTTCATTGTAGGTAAATGAGATACCGGCCGAGTTGTATTCATTGTTAACGCGAATTATTTCTTCTGGCGAGAAGTATCTTAAACCCCGGTTTTTTTTCATATCAGCATGGGCAATTTCCCAGTTTTGGCAATGGCGGCAGCGCAAGTTACAGCCAACCGTTCCCATTGAGAGGGTGATGCTCCCCGGGTAAAAGTGGAAAAGAGGTTTTTTTTCAATGGGGTCAACAGCTATTGAGGAGACTTGGCCATAGTTTAGGGCATAAAATTTCCCTCCTTCATTCTTTCTCACACCGCAAAATCCATATTTACCAATTTTAACTTGGCAAAAGTGAGGGCAGAGCTGGCAGCTTACTCTACCTTCACTTTCAAGGTAGAGTAGAGCCTCTTTTTTCAAGTTTCCTCCAACCCAAGCTTTTTAAGTGCTTCTCTTAAAAATTTAATATCATCTTCGGTTAGTTGGTTTTCAGGAAGGCCGGTGGTAAGTAAAGACGAAAAAAGAGAAGTTTTGTTTCTTCCTTTTTCTTTTGAGATATAGAGAGCTTTGTCAGCTTCATCAACTAATGTCAAGAAGTCTTCGATGCCGGGACGAAAGCAGGTAATTCCAAGACTGGCTGTGATTTTTATCTTTTCTTCGCCAATTTTAAACTCTTTTTTGGCCAATCCCTTCCTTAGTTTTTCAGCGACAACTAGAGCGTTACCTAAGCCAGTTTCCGCCAAGAGAATAATAAATTCGTCACCACCGTAGCGGGCTAAAATATCAGTTGTTCGCACCGATTTCTTTAAAAACTGAGCCACTTCTTTAAGTAGAAAATCGCCGAAGATATGTCCCCTTTCGTCATTTATCTGTTTAAAATTGTCGATGTCAAGCATGATTAAGGAAAAGGTGTGGTGATAGCGAGAAGCTCGCCGAAATTCAATTTCTAGTTGTTTCATGAAGCTGGGCTGGTTTAAAAGTCCGGTTAAACCATCACT
>CALKMS010000052.1 GCA_938091145.1 uncultured bacterium | reverse complement strand
CGATTGAGTAAATCTCTCTACAAACTCCTCTGTCTTTTCTTTGAACCTACCTTCCCAATGCATATTTTGAGCCCCCAACCTGAAATTGGGTTTTTCATACTCAACAAAAGTAGAAACACTTTTTAAAGCGATAAAAGGTGGACAAACTACCACATCCACTTTTTCCGGATCAACTTCCTCGGTCAAATAACTCAGCTCTTGAACTAGCTGGACGGCTTCATAAGCCGTTTTATTCATTTTCCAATTACCAGCAATGAGCGGTTTTCTCATTTTCACTCCTTATTATCCAAAGCTTCTACCCCTGGCAGCGGAGTCCCTTCAAGAAACTTAAGACAGGCGCCACCACCAGTAGAAACAAAAGTCACCTGATCCTTGGAAGCAAAGCGGCGTAAAGCAGCATCTGAGTCTCCCCCGCCCACAATAGTCACGCCTTGGTTAGCTGCCAGAGCTTGGCAAATTTGCCGAGTCCCATTAGAAAAAGCCTCAATTTCAAAAACACCCATTGGGCCATTCCAGAAAACGGTTTTGGCATTTCTAATAATTTCACTGTATTTTTCAGCCGTCCGTGGCCCAATATCCAACCCTCGCCATCCATTTGGAATTCCATCTTTTACTTCCACCACTTTGAATTCCGCTTCCGAACTGATCTCTTTAGCAATAACAACATCGTCGGGCAAAAGAATCCGACATTTATCCTTTGAGGCTTTTTCAATGAGAAACTCTGCTTCCTTTAAAAAATCTTCCTGAATAATGGAATCGCCAATTGAAAAGCCCCCAGCTTTTAAAAAAGTGAAGCACATCCCACCTCCCAAAATCAAACAGTCCACCAGTCCCAGAAAATTCTTAATAACTCCTATCTTGTCAGAAACTTTATTGCCTCCTAAAACCGCACAAAATGGAGCAGCCGGAGCCTCAAGCAACTGACTCAAGTTTCTCAGTTCTTCTTCCAAAAGAAAACCCGCTACCGAAGGTAAGAAAGCAGTAACTCCTACAGTGGAAGCATGAGCACGATGAGCAGTACCGAAAGCGTCATTAACATAAATATCTGCCAAATCGGCTAATTGACGAGCAAAATTAGGGTCATTAGTTGCTTCCCCAGGGTTAAAACGAACGTTCTCTAAGAGCAACACCTCGCCGCCTTTCAAATTGTTGACCACTTCTTTAACTTCCTCAGTTACCGTCTTATCCACTTTTTTTACTTCTTGGCCTAACAGCGAAGAAAGAGCGCGGGCAATAGGATCAAGCTTTACAGCTGGATCAATCTTCCCCTTTGGTCTTCCTAAATGGGAAATCAATATTGTCTTAGCCTCCTGGCTAATAAGATACCTCAAAGTGGGAAGTGTTGCTCTTATTCGGGTGTCATCAGCTACTTCACCCTTACTGTCCAAAGGAACATTGTAATCAACTCTCACCAAAACCTTTTTGCCTTTTACATCGATATCTCGAAGAGTTTTTTTTCTAATCATCGTTAAACTCTACACCAACTTTGCCAGGTCAACCAAACGACAAGCATAACCCCACTCGTTATCGTACCAAGAAACCACTTTCACCAGTCTCCCTTGACACATTGTCGATTGAGCATCAAAAATCGAAGAATGGGAGTTGCCAATTACATCAACAGAAACAATCGGATCTTCTGTGTACTGAAGAATGCCCTGATAATTAGGTAGAGACGCCGCTTCTCTAAACGCTTGATTCACCTCATCCTTAGTAACCTCCCGCCCCAGAATGGCTACCAAATCAACCACCGAACCATCAGGGACAGGAACTCGCATTGCCACCCCATCCATTCTGCCTTTAAGTTCAGGAATGACTTCGCCAATTGCTTTAGCAGCACCAGTAGTAGTCGGAATAATTGACATTGCTGCCGCCCGTGAACGTCTCAAATCTTTATGAATCATATCAAGAATACGCTGATCATTGGTATAAGCATGGATAGTCGTCATGTAACCTCGATCTAAACCAAAATTATCCAAAAGAACCTTTGCCAGCGGTGCCAGACAATTAGTAGTACAAGAGGCGTTAGAAATTATGTGATGATTCTCGGGTTGGTAAGAGTTAAAATTAACGCCTAAAACTACCGTGATATCAGGATTTTTAGCAGGAGCCGAAATAATTACCTTTTTGGCTCCAGCTTTTAAGTGTTTGGCTGCATCTTCTCGATCAGTGAAGAAACCGGTAGACTCAATTGCCACCTCAACTCCTAACTCCCCCCAAGGAAGAGAGGCTGGATCTTTCTCGGAAAATATTTTTATCTTATGTTCATCGACCACCAGATAACTATCTTCAGCTTTTACCTCACCCGGATAGATACCATGCACCGAGTCATACTTAAAAAGATGAGCCAAAATTTTTGGGTCAGATAAATCGTTAACCGCCACCACTTCCAACCCTTTGCTCTGAAGTGCTCGCCTCAAAAATTGACGGCCAATCCTTCCAAAACCATTTATTCCAACTTTTCGACTCATCTACCATCCCTCCTTTAAAAATTACTTTTTTGGTCAAACCTTTCCGACCAATATTTCAGCCGCCTTAATCGGTTATTAACCGCCGACTTGGAAATTGGCGGCATTGTTTTCTCGCCTAACTCTTTTAAGCTCAAGTATGGATATTTTAATCGCAACCAAGCAATCTCTTGCAAGCCGGGGGGCAACTTTTCTAAAGAATAATTCTTTTCTATTTTTCGAATGCAATCAATATGAGTAACTGCAGCTTGACTAAGCTTCCTCAAGTTTGCTGTAATGCAATTGACTTGGCGATTAATCGATTCTTTCAGTGATTTAATGGCTCTCTTGTCCTCAAGCTCGAAAAGAGTTTTTTTAGCTCCGAGACGAGCCAGGAAAAACTCAACATCAGTAAAACTTTTTAAATAAATCACCCGGTTGCTTTCCCTTTGAACTTCCTTTGGTTTTAGCCCAAACTCCATCAATAAACAATTAACGAAATTTCTCAACTCATCCGTTTTTATGTGAAGCTCAAGATGGTAGCCTTTGCTGGCTAAACATAGATAACCGGCTGAAAGAAAAATCGCTCGCAAAAAAGAAAACTTGCAACAACTGGGAAGTTCTTTGCTTTCACCCTCTAAATCCACGAGCTTCAGTCCCCCACTAAAAATTGATAGCTCAGAGTAAAACTGATAAAACCGCTTGGAAGGTAAAAAAATTAGCCGCCACTCCCGCCGGCCTCTGATCTTTTTTTGCTCTACAAGGCTATCAAGATTAAAAGGAGAAACAAGTTTCAGTACATACCTAACCAGCGCAGGAGAAGTTAAGTAAATACTGGCGCCAACACCTCTTTTTCCTTCCAGTTTTAAATATCCATTTTGCCAGAGAAAAGCAGCTAGTTCGGCCTTTCGACAACAATTTCGAAGCCTCGGCTTAGACATTAACTCTTCTTTTATTTTAGCGTTAAAAGTAAGCATCCTTAAACCTCAAATCGGTCTTTTCCTAAATCTCTATGGGAAACATTGACTCTGTATTTTTTTTCTTTCAAAAACTTTCCCAATTCTTCAGCTAAAACTACTGAGCGATGAGTCCCACCTGTACAACCCAGAGCAATTAAAAGGTGGGTTTTTCCCTCCTTAATGTAATGGGGAATCAAAAAAGTTAAAAGTTTTTCGAAACTTTCCAAGAAATCCTTGGTAACCTTTTTTGATAAAACAAAATCTTTAATTTTCTTCTCTTCCCCAGAAAAATGTCTTATTTCCGGAACGTAGTGGGGATTGGGCAGAAAACGAACATCCATTACAATGTCAGCATCAGCTGGCAAACCATATTTATAACCAAAAGAAGAAACAGTAATTCTTAAAGTCTTCTTGCCCGCCGGTCCCTGAAACTCCTGCCTAATTTTGCTTCTTAGTTCATAAACTTCAAGATCAGAAGTGTCAATAATAATATCGGCTTTCTCCTTTAATTTTGCCAATAGATTTCTCTCTTCTTTTATCCCTTCAATAATCTCTCCTGTCTCAGAAAGAGGATGGCGGCGACGGGTTTCCTTGTACCTCTTGATTAATATATCATCACGAGCTTCAAGAAAAAGAATTTGAAACTTAATATTCTTCATAGTTTTCAACTCATCTAGCACCTGATAAAGCTTTGGAAAATATTCCCGACTTCGAACATCAGAGACAACCGCCACTTGTTTAACTCTACTCCCTTCCAGTGAAAACAGCTCCACTAAATTTAAAAGAAAAGCTGGTGGTAAGTTGTCAACGCAAAAATAGCCCATATCTTCAAGAGCTCTGACCGCTTCCGTCCTCCCGGCACCCGAAAGACCCGTAACAACCACCAGTTCAAGCTTGGTTTTTTTTAAAGGAGGAAAAGATTCAGTCTTTTTCATCTTTGACCAACTGATTTAGCAAAGAACTTATAAATGAAATCATAAATGCTGCCACAATTGCTTGCCACCATCCGAGCACTTTAAATTTCGGGAAAATAGCCGATACAAGAAAGAGCATAGCACCATTAATTACAAAAGTTGCCAAACCAAGAGTCAGCAATCTCATCGGCAAGGTTAAAGCGTAAACCAGTGGCCTAATGAAAGCGTTAATCAGGGAAAGCAAAACGGCAGCAATAAAAGCGGTAGTAAAAGAATCAACCTGAATTAAAGACGGGAAAAAGTAAGAAACGATAAAAAACCCGGTAGCCAAAAGAACCAGGCGGACAAAAAACTTCATATGATAATTTTATCCTATTTTTACTTTTTTCCAACCCGAATTAACCGAAAAAGAGAAAAATAATTTCAGCGGATCAGAAAACCCTATAATTTGAAAGGTTTTCCTCTTTAAATTCAAGTTTTAAAGAAGCCATCTTTTGATAGACAAAATAAAAAAGAAATTAAGTCTTTTTTAGCTCAATAACTTATACTGATTTGTTGGCAATGGTCAGATAAGTTAAAGAAGGCTCTCTGATTTCTCAGATCCAAAGAAATCTCAAAACAATTGAAAAAGTAAGTAAAATCGGGCTTCAAAAATCATTGAACGGTTTAATTTCAAGCACCTAAACCCCTCCTGTTTATCGATTAAACTAATGTTTTAATTGCTTTCACAAAATTAGTTCGCGTTTTTGTCACCTTTAAAAAGCACTTTTTAAGCCATTTCTAAATTTTCCACTTTCAGTAACTTTCAGTAACATCTTTCAGTAATGTCTTATTTTCGGTTAAAAGAAATAAAAATAAGAAAACAGCCTTTTATTCTTTGCTAGTTTTTCAAAACTTTAGCGCAATTAAAATAGGGAACAATAAATAAGTTTGGACTAGTTTGAATCCGATTTTCAAAAAAAGCTTTAGAGAACAGGTAAGTATCTTGAAATTTCGTAAGAAGTGACCTCTTTACGATAGTTATCCCATTCAGCTCGTTTGTTTTCCAAGAAGTGTTGGAAGACATGTTCGCCCAGTGCTTTCCTGACTACTTCACTCTGTTCCGCCAATTTGATTGCCTCAATCAAACTTCCCGGCAAAACACCAATCCCGCGCTTTTTTCTTTCTTCAGGAGTCATCAAATATACATTTTCCTCCACTGGCGAAACTAGCTCATATCCTTTTTCAATTCCTTCTAATCCAGCTGCCAAAATTACCGCGAAAGTCAGATAGGGATTGCAAGCCGGGTCCGGTGTTCGAAGTTCAATTCGAGAAGCTTCTTCTTTTCCTGGTTTATAAAGCGGAACTCTGATCATGTCTGAACGGTTCCGCCGCGCCCAGGTTATATAAACAGGTGCCTCATAGCCTGGAACCAACCTCTTATAAGAATTAACCCATTGGTTGGTTACAGCTGTAAACTCAGGAGCGTGCTTCATCAAACCTGCAACAAACCGCCGAGCAGTATCCGAAAGATAATCAGTGCCGTTGTCTTCAAAAAAAGCATTTTTACCATCCTTAAACAAGGACATATGGGTGTGCATTCCGGAACCATTTTCCTGAGAAAGCGGCTTGGGCATAAAAGTTGCGTAAACTCCCTCGCGATAGGCTATCTCCTTGATAACAAAGCGGCAGGTCATTACCTTATCAGCCATTCTCAGTGCCTCATCGTAACGCAGATCAATCTCGTGCTGACTAGGTGCGACCTCATGATGAGCAATTTCAACTTCTATGCCCATCTTCTCAATCGCCACCACCGTTTTCTGACGAAGACTAACTGCTTCATCGCGAGGAATTAAATCGAAATACCCCCCCTTATCCAAAATATCCGGCGAATCAGCTGATTGGAAATAGAAAAACTCAAGTTCAGGGCCAACATAAAAAGTAAAACCGGCCTTTCTGGCCTTCTCAAGATTTTTTTTCAACACATAACGGGGATCACCGTCAAAAGGCTTTCCTCCAGGAAGATAAATATCGCAAAACATTCGGGCTGATCTTATCCCCTCTGTTTCCCACGGAAGAATAGCAAAAGTTGTAGGATCAGGCACGGCAACAGTATCGCTTTCCTCAATCCGCACAAAACCTTCAACCGACGAACCGTCAAAACCCAGCCCCTCGTCAAACGCTTTTGGCAATTCCTGAGGAGTAATTGTAAAGCTCTTTAAAAACCCTAATATATCACTGAACCAAAGCTCCACAAACTGGACTCTCTCTTCTTTTATTATTTTTAAAACATCTTCTTTGCTCAGATCTTTATACATCCCAACCTCCATCAAAACTAATTTTAGCTCAACTATGAAGTGTAAAACTTTATAGGATAAAAAACAATTAATCTTAATTTAATTGTTGACGCGATCGAACAATTATGTTTTAATTCAATACGGCAATCAATTGCCTTATGGAACTTGTTTGCCTATGATTAGCTGATGTGTCAAAAATTTTAGGAGGTGAAAATTATGAACTTACAAAGGCCAAATGCCAATGAGGCAACCCAGACAAGCAACCGTTCCCGTAATGCAATGCCAACATCAGGTCTTTGCACCCGTTGTCTGGACACCTGCCGTGGCAACTGCGAAGTATTCAAAGCTTCTTTTAGAGGAAGGGAGGTGCTCTACCCCAGCCCTTACGGCTCAATCACCGCTGGCGCTGATAAAGACTATCCAGTCGATTACAGCCATCTTAACATCATGGGCTATGCATTTGGCGCCAAAGGCTTGCCTGAAGGAGTCGAGCCAACACCAGATAACACTCTATTCCCAATGGTTGACACCGAAACCGAATATGGCGTTGAGCACAAAGTCAGAATGAAAGTGCCAGTTTTTACTGGTGCCCTCGGATCAACTGACGTTGCCCGCCGCAACTGGGAAAGTTTTGCAGTTGGAGCAGCTATTTCTGGAATCACTTTGGTTTGTGGAGAAAACGTTTGTGGGGTTGATCCTCAAGCCGAGTTTAAAAATGGCAAAGTGGTTGAATCCCCAGAAATGAGGCGGCGAGTAGAAATATACAAGCGCTATCGGGAAGATTACGGTGATTTAATTGTTCAGATGAATGTCGAAGACACTCGCTTTGGTGTAGCCGAGTATGTAATTGAAAAATTAGGAGTTGAGACAATAGAACTAAAATGGGGTCAGGGCGCTAAGTGTATTGGCGGCGAAATAAAAATAGATTCATTGGAGAGAGCCCTTGAACTTCAGAGAAGGGGTTACTTAGTAACTCCAGACCCTTCAGTTGAAGCTAATCAAAAGGCTTTCCGGGATGGAGCAATTAAGCATTTTGAAAGGCATTCACGCCTTGGTTTCATTGACCAAGAAGGATTTATGAAAGAAGTTGAACGCTTGCGAAATTTGGGAGCAAAAAGAGTAACCCTCAAAACAGGTGCTTATCCTATGCGCGAATTAGCCATGGCCCTTAAATGGGCTTCTGATGCAAAAATTGACCTAGTTACTATCGACGGAGCACCCGGTGGAACGGGAATGAGCCCCTGGCGGATGATGGTAGAGTGGGGTGTGCCAACTTTTTACCTTCAATGCATGGCTTACGAATTAGCTGAAAGGTTAGCTAAGAAAGGAAGGTTTGTTCCTGACCTGGCTATGGCTGGTGGCTTTTCAACTGAAGACCACATTTTTAAAGTTCTAGCAATGGGAGCTCCTTACTTCAAAGCAGTTTGTATGGGGAGAGCCCTGATGATACCAGGTTTCGTTGGTAAGAACATCAAACAGTGGATTGAAGACAACGATTTGCCAAAAACTGTATCCGAGTATGGAACCACCATTCAGGAAATTTTTGTCACCTACGAGGAACTAGTCGCCAAATATGGAAAGGAAACAGTAGACTCAATGCCAACTGGAGCCATCGGCGTTTACACCTTTGTTGATAAGCTGAAAGTGGGGCTTCAACAATTAATGGCCGGTTCCCGAAACTATAAAATCTCAACTATCAGCCGTAAAGACCTGATGGCTCTAAGTGAAGAGGCAGCCAAAATCTCTGGCATTCCTTATGTTATGGATGCCTATCGAGAAGAAGCTATGCAAATAATTGATAGCGAATAATTTCAGAAGTATTTCGAAATAAGCATAGAAGCACGGGCGGGCGCGACGCGCCCGTTTTTTTTAAACCTAAACAACCTGGCTAAAATTGGTTTATAAAAAAGTAAAGCTTCTTTGCATTACTTTTGCCTTATTTTTTAACTAATCTACCTAAACCTTGGTTCTGTCAAAGACATGGTCGTTTCAAACAAAGCATTATTACCGTCAAAGTTCTTTTCTTACGGCTCATTCGACTTGAGAGAAAAATCGCACCCATGTTTTTAACGGTAGTTTTGGTTCTGGACCGATCTCGCAGTTTAAAAAGTTGGATCTGAAAAAATTGTCAAACTTCAAATTAGGAAAGGCGACCAAATTTACCAACCGGTAAGCAATTAACCTTAAACTGCGAGCACCGAAGAACTGCCTGATTGAACATATGTTTGATGGTTCTACAAGGCAGAAAACAAGAGAAAGCCTTCGCCATTTCATACCTAATTCTTAAAGCCATAAAAGCTTATAAAAAAGTTGCCAAGCTTTACGGAAAGTTAATTGGAAGTAAGTGGCAAAAAACCACCGATTATGTAAAAAAACAACCATTATTCTTTTATTAGGTATCAGCAAAGATGAGACAAAAGCGCAAAGCATGAACCTTCACGTGGAAAAGTAGAAGCAAAAGAGAGTTAAGTTAAGCTTATTGTTGATCAACTTCCAGCTTATCAAATGGTAAAAAAGAATTATCTTTCCTTCTTTTTTGTTTTTTATCGCTAAAATTAAAAAAGGAAAAACTCCCAGAGATTCTTAAATAAGAAAAGGTAGGACAAAAAGCAAATCTTCAAAGGAGCTGGGATCGCTTGCAAATTTTCATAGCTTTTTTCTTAATCTTTTCACTCGCATTAATTTGCTTTAATCTCTGTTTTAAACGCGGCAAAAATATAAAGCAAAATTCAAAGTAAAATATAATTGCGGACTGCAAGCCGGTTATGTCCCAAGAATTGCGAGTTTTCTCTTTCGCTTTTACAAAGTCACTCCTACTGATTCCACCGCTTTATTTATGGACTTAGCTCGAAAAAAAATACCCAATAATCGAGGAAATAAGAGAAAAAAAGAGTTTTCGGATCTAAGATGGATTTTTCTTATTCTTCCGCCAAAATTAAGGAAGCTGACGAAAAGTTTTCAAAAAAAGGCCCCTGATTTTCTTTTTGAAAAAGTTGGTAATGTTGCCAATTGCAGGCTAAAAGAGTTAAGCGAACACAACCAAAATTACTTTGAAGAATCTAACAATTTCTGAAATAAATCACAGGAAGCAATGAAAAATGAAGCATACCAACTTTGATTAATTGAGAAAAAACATTAATTACCAAATGCTGAAATAGCTCTAAAAATTTTATTGGAATGGTAAGCTTATTGGGCGGCATCACCACCCTCGATCCTGCACTTACTGATTTTTCCCTCTAATATAATCTTCTTCAGTCTTCCTAAAGAGGCGTCTCGGCAAGGAGCAAAAAATTACAGCAAATGGAAAGCTTTCCGCAATTTTTCAATTGATTTTTCTCGATTAGAGAAGTTTTGTCATCGTAATCATTATCTAAAAGCACCACCTTTTCTACGTTATGAGCTTTGGGTAACCGATAAAGTGATCGGGCTGCGGAAAACATCAAAACCCTATCTTACATTTCAAGAAGGTGAAGTGGCCTAAAACCTTACTTTTTTTCGAGCTCATCAAGTCAGGACAATTTTCAGTCCGCTGCCCCTTTTCTGCCACTTTCTCATCCGCTATAGTAACTGCTTTTTCACCACCAAGCAGCTTTAATAAAAGTGTTAGTGGATTTTCTGGCGGCAAAGGGTACGAAGGTGGCGGAAGTGGCGATGAAGGCTAACTTTTGAAACTTGGGCAAAAAAGACCAATCTAAAAAAACGATATAATTGCAGTCCAGAACTTAATCCACTAGAATAGTGTAAGCTACCTTTTGAGGAAATAATGGGTAAAGAAAGAACCGAGGTTTTATTGATTAATCCACCCTATCCCGCTCTAGAAAAACCATTCCAGGAACATTTGGGTTTAGGTTATCTGGCTTCCTTCTTAAGAGAAAAAGGAGTAAAAATCTCAATTATCGATGCCAACCTTTCCCAGTTAAA
>CALKMS010000051.1 GCA_938091145.1 uncultured bacterium | reverse complement strand
GGAAAGTTCAGTTGGGATAAAAGTAAAGTAACCAGTGGAGACTTTGATGGAGATGGGAAAGATGACTTAGCAGTGTTTTACAACTATGGAAACTCAACTAGTGGAGCCTGGGTGTTTAAGTCAACGGGAACAAGTTTTAAGGGTTATCTTTTCTGGAAAAGCGGGGTTGGAAAGTTTGACTGGAAAAAAATCGCCCTTCCAGAAAAAGGACGTTATAGTCATCCTTAATCCTCTTCAATCTCAATTGTGTAAGTTTCGGTCACTGGATTAGCTAAGAGTTTTTGGCACATCGCTTCAATTCGAGGAACTATGCCCTCCTCAATTTCCAACTCAATCTCTATTAGCTTGCCAAACCGAACTTTCTTTACTTCGACAAAACCCAAGCGATTTAAAGCTTTAGTCACTGTTTCACCTTGAGGATCAAGAATCCCCTCTTTTAATTTCACTATCACCCTTGCTTTTTTCATCTAATTCTCTCTCAAATTAAGCTTAACTTTTCTAATCGCTTGAAAACTATTCCTAAATTTCGAAGATAATGAGCTGGAGAACACAACGAGATGAGTTTTTCCCAATCAACTAATCCATCAAGCTCCTTTTGCTCCTTTAGAGCATCAATCAAGCTTTTATCTTGGCTCTCCCAAACGGAAAAGGCAGCTTTTTGAACTATCTCGTAAGCTTTTTCTCGGCTCAAACCTTTTTCTATTAAATAAAGCAAAACCTGTTGAGAGTAGATCAAGCCCCTGGTTAATTTCAGATTACTCTCCATCTTTTTCTCATTAACTTTTAATCCCTCAATAACCGATCTCATCTTTACCAGAAGATAATAAGCAAGAGTGGTTGAGTCGGGAACAACAATCCTTTCAACTGAAGAATGGGAAATATCTCTTTCATGCCAGAGCGCTACATTCTCCATTGCAGCAAAAGCATTGGCTCGCAAAACGCGAGCTAAACCAGCAATCCTCTCGCAAAGAATTGGATTCCTTTTATGAGGCATAGCTGACGAACCTTTTTGGCCTTTCTTAAACGGCTCTTCAACTTCCAAAACTTCAGTTCGCTGAAGATGGCGGATCTCCACTGCAAACTTTTCCAGACTTGAACCTAAAAGCGCCAAAGTTGCCAAAAGTTCAGCCACCCGATCGCGCTGTAGAACTTGAGAAGAAGCAGGAGCAGGTTTCAGCCCCAACCTTACACAAACTCTCTCTTCAACATCCGGAGGCAGATGAGCATAAGTTCCAACCGCCCCAGAAATTTTCCCATAGGAAACAACCTCTTTAGCTCTTTTCAAACGCTCATAATGACGAGCAACTTCAAAAGCCCATATAGCTAATTTAAACCCAAAAGTGATCGGTTCAGCGTGAACACCATGGGTCCGTCCTACCATTACAGTCGATTTGTAAGCCAAGGCTTTATCTTGAAGTGTTTGAAAAAGTTTTATCGTTTCTTTTAAAATTTCTTCGGTTGCCTCTTTGAGCAGCAAAGATAGGGAGGTATCAACCACATCTGAAGAGGTAAGGCCATAATGAAGGTATTTTCCTGCCTCACCTACAGTTTCAGCTACCTGGCTAACAAAAGCAATGACATCGTGGTCAACAATTTTCTCTAACTCCGCTATTCTTTGTTCATCAATCCTAGCTTTCTCTTTTACTTCTTTAACTGTCGAAAAAGGAACCAGTCCTTTTTCCGCCAAAGTTTCAAGAACTGCCAGTTCTACTTTAAGCCAGGTTTCATATTTTTTTCTGTCTGTCCAGAGCTCATCAAAAGGAGGCAAGGTATAGCGGCTAATCATTAAAGCCACCACGAAAAGATTCTTCCAGGTTCTGTTTGTAATTCTTCAACTGGTTTCTCACTTCCAAATGCTTTAAGGCTAAAATCTGGCAGGCAAAAAGGGCCGCATTTCTAGCACCATCAATAGCCATTGTTGCCACCGGAACCCCAGAAGGCATCTGAACAATAGACAAAAGAGAATCCAGCCCTTGAAAAGTAGTAGAAAGAGGAACACCTATCACTGGCAACGTGGTTAAGGAAGCAACAACACCGGGCAAATGAGCCGCCATCCCTGCAGCGGCAATTACTACTTCGAACCCCCGATTTTCTAGGTTTAAAACATATTGCCTAAGCAAGTTAGGAGCGCGGTGAGCTGACAGAACTTTTAACTCGTAGTCAACTCCAAAATCATCAAAAACTTCTTCCGCTGGTTTTACTCGTTCTAAATCACTTTGGCTTCCAAGAATAATCGCCACTTTTTTAGCCATTTTTAAATCCTTTCACTGCTTTTAAAGCAATGTCTTTCCGATAATGCATTCCTTCAAAATTTATTTTCTCAACCGCCTTGTAGGCTTTAGCCCGAGCTTCGACAAAATTATCACCAACAGCCGTAACATTCAGCACCCGACCACCAGCGGTAAAAACTTTTCCGCCTTCCCTTCTCGTACCAGCTTGGAATATCTCCACCCCCTCTATCTTTTTCGCCTCTTCTAAGCCTTTGATCTCAAACCCCGTCTGATAGGAAAAAGGATAACCTTTAGAAGCAAGCACCACTGTCAAACAGACCGCTTTTTTCCAGTCAAGATTATAATTACGAAAATTACCTTCAACAATTGAAAGCATGATTTCAAGTAAGTCACTTTCCAGCAATGGTAAAATAGCTTGAGTCTCTGGGTCACCAAAACGGCAGTTAAACTCCAAAACTTTAACCCCCTGAGAAGTGAGAATAAGCCCGCAGTATAACAAACCTTTATATTCCCGCCCCTCTTCCTTCATAGCCTGAACCACCGGTCGAGCAATCTTCTCTATGGCCTCAGTTTTTACTTCTTCAGTAACGAAAAATAAAGGAGCGTAACTTCCCATTCCACCCGTGTTGGGTCCACGATCCCCATCGTAAACCCTTTTATAATCTTGAGCAGGAAGAAGCGGTAAAATTTCTTCGCCATCAGTTAAGACAAAAAGAGAAAACTCTTCTCCTTCTAAATATTCTTCAATTAAAACTTTTGAACCGGCATCACCAAACCTTTTGGTTAAAAAACAGTCATCAAGTGCTTTAACTGCTTCTTCAAAAGTTTGACAAACAGTTACCCCTTTGCCCTCAGCCAAGCCATCCGCTTTAACCACCAGAGGAAAATCCGCACTTTTCAAAAAATCAATAGCTTTTTCGTATTCAGAAAACACCTCTGCTTCTCCAGTCGGAATTCCATATTTTTTAAGCAAGTTTTTGGCAAAAACTTTGCTTCCTTCAATTAAAGCGGCTTCCTTCCGAGGACCAAATATTTTTAAACCTCTTTTTTCAAAGACATTAACTAACCCGGCCACTAAGGGAGCTTCCGGGCCGACAACGGTGAGGTCAATTCTTTTTTCTTCTGCAAAGCCAACAATTTTCTCTAAATCAAGAGGATTAAAAGGTATATTCTCACCTAAAATAGCTGTTCCACCATTTCCTGGCAAAAAATAAATCTCCTCTAAAGCTGGGTTCTGAGCTATTTTCCACCCCAAAGTATGTTCCCGGCCACCCCCACCAATGATTAAAACTTTCATTATTCCTCCCATAAATTAATTTTGCCATAAGGAAGCAAAATCTGTTGTCTTTCCTGTCCTACCGAAACCGCAACCACCGGAATACCAACCAACTTTTCAATCCTCTTTACATAATCCCTTGCCTTTTTGGGCAACTTGTCAAACTGCTTGATTTTACTTATATCTTCTTGCCAACCATCAATCTCTTCATAAATTGGACGACACTTGTGAAGAACTGACTGATGCAAGGGGTAAACTTCGTAAGTTTTCCCCTGATATTCATAAGCGACGCATATTTTAATTTTCTCAAAAGCTGAAAGCACATCAAGTTTTGTTAAAGCAATAAAATCTAAACCATTTAACATCGCCGCATATTTAAGCAAAACAATATCCAACCAGCCACAACGTCTCTTGCGGCCAGTGGTAGTTCCATACTCCATTCCTAACCGAGCTAAAGTTTCCCCTTCGGGTCCAAAATCTTCAGTCGGGAAAGGCCCGCTGCCCACCCGAGTAACATATGCTTTTGTAATCCCAATAATTTTGTTGATTTTTTTAGGGGGAACCCCGGCTCCTACACAAGCTCCCCCAGCAATTGGATTTGAAGAAGTAACAAATGGATAAGTTCCATAATCCAGATCAAGAAATGTGCCCTGAGCGCTTTCGAAAAGAACTGTTTTCCCCTCATCCAAATACTGATTTATCAATAATGAGCTATCAACAACCCGTTTTTCTATCTTATCCCGATACTGAAAAAAACTTTCAACGATTTCCTCAACAGAGAAAGGTTTTTCCCCATAAACCTTTGTTAAAATGCGATTTTTCTCCTTTAAGGCTGCTTCTAACTTCTGGCAGAATATTTTCTCGTCCAGTAAATCTTGAACCCTGATGCCAATCCGAGCTGCTTTATCAGCGTAGGTTGGCCCTATACCCCGTCGGGTGGTACCGATAGCCTGTTTGCCTAATTTTTTCTCCGAAAGAGCATCAAATTTCCGATGGTAAGGCATAACTAAATGAGCATTGCCGGAGATCACTAACTTCTCAGCGGAGTAACCGCGCCTCTCCAGTTCATCAATTTCTCTAAAAAGGACTTCAAGATCAACCACCACCCCAGCAGCAATAACCGGAACAACATGTGGATAGATAACCCCCGAAGGTAAAAGATGAAATTTAAAAACTTCTTTGCCCAGCACCACTGTGTGGCCTGCATTGTTACCACCCTGATAACGAACAACCATGTCTACCTGACTTGAAAGGGCGTCCACAATCTTTCCTTTCCCCTCATCGCCCCATTGGGTCCCAACAATTACAATTCCCGGCAAGAAAGCCTCCCTTCAAACGGCCTTAAACTCTTTTAAAACTGACCGAGCTACAAGTATACCAGAAGCAGCCGCCTGAGCTAATCCTCGAGTTATCCCCGCCCCGTCTCCAGCGGCAAAGAGATTTTTGACTTCTGTTTCCAAATTCTTATTTAGCTTGAGTCGAGAAGAGTAAAATTTAACCTCCACTCCATAAAGAAGAGTATGAGGTGAATAAACCCCGGGGGCTAACTTGTCTAAAGCCTTCAGCATTTCAAGAGCATCAACTAAATATCGATATGGTAAAGCAAAAGAGAGATCGCCTGGGGTAACAGTTCGCAAACTTGGTTTGACCACACTCCTTCCGACTCTTTCCCAAGTAGACCTTCTTCCCTGAATTAAATCACCGAGTCGCTGGAGGATAATGCCTTCCCCCAAAAGATTGGCCAAACGAGCTATGTATTTACCATAAGCGATTGGCTCTTTAAAGGGTTGAGTAAAGTTGGTGGAAATCAAAATGGCAAAATTTGTGTTTTCGCTCTTTTTACCAGCAAAAGAGTGGCCGTTTACAGTTATTACATCTTCGTAAACTTCTCTTATCACTTCACCGTAAGGATTCATGCAAAAAGTTCTTACTCGATCCTCAAACGGACGAGAAAAGTAGAGAAGCTTAGCTTCATAAAGAGGTTCAGTAAGCGGTTCCAAAATGGGAGCTGGTACTTCAACCCGAACCCCCAAGTCAACATTGTTCTGAGTTAAAGTAAGACTCAGGCGGTTAGCTTCTCTTCGCAACCAATCAGCCCCCGTCCGCCCCGGAGCTAAAACAACTATTCGGCTTTGGAAAATGCCTCTATTGGTTATAACCCCTTTAACTTCTCCACTTTCCACTATCAGTGATTTTACTTCTAAATTAAAGAGGATTTCAGCCTGGTTTTTTAGATACGCAAACATTGACTCCAAAACTTTTGAGCAGTTCTCAGTTCCTAAATGTTTAATTTGGGTAGGGACTAAAACCAAATCAGCCATTATAGCTTTCCTCTTTAATTCTTCAATAGCCTCAAGATTGCTCCCAAAAACTCGCCCCGGCGGAGCCCCAAACTCAGAAAAAGTTTCGACTACTTCTTCTATTACTTTTTCCAGTTCTTTATCAGTAAAAAAGCTATTCAGCCAGCCACCAACTTGAGAAGAAAAAGTTAACTTTCCATCACTAAAAGCCCCTGCCCCTCCCCAACCGGAAGTTATTGAACAAGTGGCGCACATCAAACAGGGAGCGGCTGGAGCGGGGCAAACTCTTTGAGGTAAAGGTTTGCCTTTTTCTACCAAAAGAACTTTTAGACCCTTTTTCACTAAATTTAGCGTGCAGAAAATACCCGCTGGCCCTGCTCCAACTACAATAACGTCGTAAACTTTTCCGGCTTTTGCCATTTAATTTACGTCAAGAAAGCCATTTTGGCCTTCAGAATATACATCGTCTTCTAGATGCCTTTTTTCCAAGTTTACAAACTTCACATACTTTGGTTTAAAACCAAGCTCGACCGTTCCCACAGGCCCATTTCGTTGCTTTGCCACAATTATCTCTGTCCTCTTAACATCTTTCTCGCTGGCGCTTTTTTCTTGTTTATAGTAGTCTTCGCGATAAATAAATATTACGAGATCAGCATCTTGCTCTAAAGCTCCAGACTCCCTTAAATCAGATAAAACCGGCTTCTTGCTTTCTCTTCGCTGCTCCACTGCCCGGGAAAGTTGCGAAACAGCAACTACTGGAACATTAAGTTCACGGCCAAGAATCTTCAAGGCTCGAGATATCTCGGAAATTTCTTGTTGTCGGTTTTCAGCTCGAGTATTCCCTTGCATCAACTGCAAATAGTCAACAATTAGTAAGCTTAAGTTTCCCACCTGTCGAGCCAGACGACGAGCTTTTGCCTTTAGCTCAAGAAAAGTAATACTCGGAGTGTCGTCAATAAAAATTGGAGCTTCAGATAGAGATCCCGCTGCCTTTAAAAGCTTTCTCCAATCAATATCACTCATTCGACCTGTCTTTAGCTTATTAGCATCAACCCCTCCTTCTGAACAAAGAAGCCTTTGGGCAAGTTGATGACGGGACATCTCCAGAGAAAAAATAGCCACGGGCTTTTTAAGTTTTATAGCGACATGTTGAGCAATGTTTAAAACAAAAGACGTTTTCCCCATTCCCGGCCGAGCAGCAACAATAATTAAATCAGAAGGATGAAAACCAGAAGTCAATTCATCAAGTTGGGGAAAGCCTGTTTCCAACCCAGTGACTTTATGATCCCTGTGGTAAACATTCTCAATCATCTCATAAACTTCTCTAACCAAATCTGACATCGCCATAAACTTTTCCGAAACTTTCTTTTTAGCAATGCTGAAAATAATGCTTTCAACCTTATCTAAAATTGCATTAACATCTTCACCGCCTTGATAAGCTATCTGAGCTATTTCAGTTGCCGCTTGAAGAAGAGACCTCAAAACTGCATGTCTTTCAACAATTTGAGCGTATTGAAGAGCATTGGCAGCAGTGGGAACCACCGAAGCCAAATAAAGAAGGTACTCCCTTCCTCCAATGCTTTCCAATTCGCCTTTGTTTTTCAATCGGGCAGCCACCGTTATATAATCAACCGCTTCGCCCTTGAGATAAAGATCTTGGATAGAGCGAAAAATTCGCCGGTGAGCTTCGCGGTAAAAAGAATCAGAAGAAACAATCTCAAGAACATCAGGAATAACATCAGAAGAAAGCAACATTGATCCCAACAAAGAAGCTTCCGCGTCATCATCATGGGGTGGCACCCGCTCCAAATCAACAGGTTCAGAAAATATTTGCTCCTTAGACATCTTCTTCAACCACTACCTTCCCCTGTGCTTTTAAACCTCCGAAAAGTCTAATTAAATAAGGATAACTGCCTAATCTTTTTATGTTTTCTTTTAACTCGATTTCTCTTTTATCAATTTTAATACTCAGCTGCTTCAAAATAGCCTCTGCTAAATCTTTTGCGGTAACCGAACCAAAAATTTTTCCTTCTTTTCCTGCTTTTGCCTTAACCACTACAACACTATTTTCAATTATCTTTTTTATCTCCTCCGCTTCCTTTTGTTTTCTCTCTCGTTGAACTCTTTCTTTCCATAATCTTGTTTGGATGATATTGGCAACCTCCTCGTCGAGTAACCGCGCTAGACCTTGAGGAAAGAGGAAGTTTTCAGCGTAACCACGACTCACTTCTTTAATTTCTCCTTCTTTCCCCAACCCTGGTGTTTCTTTGAGGAGTAAAACTTTTACTTTTTTCAACTTTCCTCGCTTTGAGAAAGTCTAGTTATAAACTCTTCAACTTTTTGAGCTTGCTCAGGATAAGCAAACACCACAAAGCTACATTCGCCTTCTAAATTTTCTGACTGCAAGAGCTGGTTAATCTTCTCTCTTAAACGAAATATTGGGACATCGGCCGAAAGTCGGCCAGTCATTGAGAAAAGAATGGCGATTCCAGCACGATCATAACGACTAGCTAAATCAGTTAAACGAATGTCTTTTTCGACAATCGAAGCCACGCGTCGCAAAAAAGAGTTCAAACGTGCTTCGTCCAAGCTTTCAACTACTGGTGGAAGCTTTAAAAGCGCCAAAGAAAAAGGAGACTGATAGCGCTGAAAGCGGTGGATCTCTTCTTGTAAACGGCGAAGAAAAAAACGTCGATTATAGAGATTAGTTTCCTTATCTATCAACAAATAAGGATCAATCTCAGTTGAAGAAAGAGATGGTTTCGCCCCGCTTTTTTTCTGGCCACGCAAGATAATCACCAGAATAACTATTAATCCAACAACTAAAACCAGAAGGAACAGTCCCATCTTACCATCTACCTCAAAAAAATTTTTACCGCCAAACCTGATATTATTGAAAATTTAAGCCTTTGGCAAGATAATTTTCTGACCCTTTAAGACCAGTTAGGAAGTTAAAAAACAGTTGAGAATTGGAAATTTTTCTACCGTTGCTTGGGGACAACGTATGGCAAAAGAGCCATTTCCCGAGCCCGTTTTATACTGATTGCCAGCTTTCGCTGATGCTTGGCACAGGTTCCCGTCGCTTTGCGGGAACGAATTTTAGCTCGGTCCGAAATAAACTTCCTAAGAAGCTCCTCGTCTTTGTAGTCAATAAAATTTATCCCTTCTTTGCAAAAATAGCAGTACTTGCGACGCCTCCTGAACCTAAAATTAGCCTCTTTTTCCATTCACAACCAACCCCCTAAAAAGGTATCTCTTCATCGATATCGAGTTCTTCTGGAGCGAGTGGTTCTTTTTCTTCCTCAGCTATTTCTTTTAACTCTGGGCCTTCGCCCTTGCGATCTAAAAACTGAACATTAGTCGCTACCACTTCAACATCGCTTCGGGGCTGACCTTCAGCAGTCTTCCACTCGCGTCGCCTAAGTCGGCCCTCAACTGCTACTAGGCGCCCCTTCCCAAGGTATTCTGAACAAAGCTCTGCTAATTTTCGCCAAACTACGACATTAAAGAAATCAGCCGCCGGTTGTCCTTCTTTAGATGAAGGACGAGAAACAGCTAAGCGCAGAGTTGTTACTGGTGTACCGTCAGGAGTGAAACGAAGCTCAGGATCTTTAGTTAATCGACCGATAAGAACTACCCGATTTAAACTCATCTCACTCTTATCCTTCCTCCCTAACAAGCAAGTGGCGAACCACTTTATCGTTAATTTTTAGCTGACGGCTAAGCTCACTGGCTATCTTTGGTTCGCTTTTGAAGTTCATCACTACATAATAACCTTCTGTTAATTTTTCAATAGGATAAGCAAATTTCTTTCGGCCCCAAGGATTAACTTCAATTACTTCACCCGCCCCCTTTTCCACCACTTCCTTAAAGCGAGCAATTAGTTTCTTGATCTCCTCCTCCGAGCTTTCCGGATGGAGGATATACATTACCTCATAATTTCGCATCAAACACCTCCCTCTGGTCTTAAGCGTCCCCCAATCGAGCTTGGGAGCAGGGATAAACCACAGGAATTGCATTTTATCAGAAACTATCAATTCTAACAACTTATGCCTCAGCCAACTGCTGCCACAGGTTCGAACTTCCTTTCTGCTAAGCAAAACAAGAAATAAACTAAAAACAAAAGTAAAAAAGACTGACCTAGAGATAAAAAATTGTCCAAATTAAAACTAATATTGTCTTTCGATTTTACCAATGGAGCCTGATTGGTTAGACTCGAAAACTGAGCCAATTCTGTCAAACCGTGCAGCTGGAGCTGAGTCTCTCTGTGGACCGAAAAAAAGTGTTTATTTTTTATTCCCGCTCCCGGTTTTGAACAAAATGAGCTCAAATCATTTTTCAAGTTTGCTCTTTTAAAACTCCTTAACTTTACCATCGCTTGAATAGGCAAACTCTCTTGACCCAATAACAACTGAGAATCTAACGGCCGTTTTAAGCCAGGTTTTAAAGCAGAGCTGCCCTCTTGAATCCCCTTCGGTAGCTGATTAACTTCAGCCTGATCGGGCACTTGATTTATATTCGGAACCTCAACTATTTCGGGAACAAACTCTAAATTAACCACAATTTGGTTGCTAACCGGTTGCTCTTGAATTTGAGGCTGAGAGTGTTCTTGAAACTGCTCTTTTTCAGTCAATGGAAGAAAGAAAGGTAAAGGATCGAGGTATTTGCCACTGGGGTCACGTAAGCTAAGATGAAGATGCGGCTCAGTGGAACTGTAGTCGCCTTCAGCCGCCAGTTTCCCAATTACTTTTCCCGCTCCAACCTTCTCGCCTTTTAAAACCAAAATTTCTTGAAGAGGGGAAAGGCTGACTTTATAGCCCTCGATACCAATGGTTACCGCCAAGCGACCAGCTACTTGGCCCGCAAAGCTTACTTCCCCATCCACCGGACTCTTAATCTCGCTTCCTTCGGCTGCCAAAATATCGACTCCAAGATGAGTCTTTTCTTCGCCCCCTGCTTGATACTTTTCACCAAACTTTAACCCCAATCTACCCTCAACTGGCCACACTAAACTAAGAGATTCAGATTGAGCTGGGAAAAGAACGGAAAAGAAAAAAACCAGATTTAAACCAAAACTTGCCACTAATTTCCTCATCGCACCCCTCCAAAAAATTTTTCTCTATTTTATCTAAAAGGAATGACAAAATCGAGATTTTTTTTAAAAAATTTTCTAAAAAATCAAAGGCAAAGACCAGGCTAACTTTTTCGAGCAATAGCATAAATATCCCAGCAGCTTAAATCTTGAGAATTGCCAGTCAGGGGTTTGAGGTAAAAATCTTTAGTAGTAATCGAGTCAATTAAATCTTTATACCTTTCATAAGCCTTTTTTCTCGACTTCTTCCACATATAGGGATAAACAAGCTCATAAAATTTTCGAGGAATAAGCCTTCTAATTTTTAAGGGGTCAAGCTTGACCAATTTTAAAATTGACTGGCGGTCCATCTCATGTAAAGCTTGCACCCTTTGCCCCCCCACAAGCCTAAAAGTGAAACTTGGGCAAAATACCCTTTCAGCAAATCTTCAAGTTCAGTCGGGATAAACTCCCGGTAATGAAAAGGAATTTTGAGATGAAATTCTCCACCAAACTGAACTCGATTAGGGGTGGAAAGCAACAGAACACCACCCTTGTTTAAAACCCTTTCTATTTCTTGAAGATGTTTTTCTGGGTATTTTAGGTGTTCGATAACCTGAAAAGAACAAACAACATCAAAACTGTGGCTCTCAAAAGGAAGCTGATAGGCATCGGCACTCTGAAAGAAAAGGTTGGGAGCCTGGTAACGCTCGCAAGCGTGCTTGATAGCCGCCCGGCAGTTATCAATCCCAATCACTTTTACTGCTTTTCTTGCCAACAAACTAGAACCATAGCCATCGCCACAGCCAACATCAAGAACTTCTTTTCCTTCGCAAAAATCCAAGGCCCACTCGTAAGCAACAAGATGATGTTGAAAAGAATAATTAAATGCGGGGTTCGCCAGGGATTATCCGCTCTCCAGTGTCTTTCAGTTTTGGCTTTTTTGTGACCATCAAAAAGCTTGAACCAGCCTCTTGCTCTCGTTTTTTTCGCTCTGATTCTAACATAAAAACCTAAAAGTTTCTTAAGAGACTAACCGCCTTGCAGCTTTTTTATCTACTTTAAAATTCATTACAGAATCCTTCCGCCTCATTTCAAACCAGTGAAAACCAATCTTATCTTTTTGATTTTCCTTAAATTTTGCGACCGTTTAGCTTTTTAACTATAGAAACCCTAGCGATAACCTTTTATTGTTTCGTCGTTTAAAAAACACTAGGTTAAAAGAGAATTTTTGGCAGTAAAAATTAAGAAGCTCTAGGAAAAGATCAAGTGAAAACTTTAAGCTCGAAAGTGAAAGTAAATCACATCTCCGTCCTGAACCTGATACTCGCGACCTTCAATAAAATAATGACCGAGCTCGCGAGCTCTTTTGATTGAACCTGCCTCTACTAAATCTTCGTATTTTACAACTTCAGCTCTTATGAAGCCTCGCTCCATATCGGTGTGAATCTTTCCCGCCGCTTGGGCTGCCTTTGTTCCATAAGGAATTGGCCAGGCTCGGCACTCATTGGATTCTGTAGTAAAAAAAACAATAAGGTTTAAAAGCTTAAAACAAGCTCTAATCAAAGCCGGAAGCCTCGATTCCTTCAATCCTAATTCCTCAAGAAAAGTCTTTTTTTCTCCTTCATCAAGCTCGGCTAACTCGGCTTCCAGTTTAGCTGGCAAGGCCAAAAAAACTGCTTTTTCCGCTTCCGCTTTCTTTTTAAGCTCCTTTAAACTTTCTTCTTCCTTTCCAATCATCTCTTCCGAAATATTAGCCACAATGATTAGCGACTTTGAAGTAAGAAGATCAACGTTAGAAAGTTTTTCTTTTTCCTCCAGAGTTAATTCTAAAAGACGAACAGCTACTCCTTTTTCTAACCCCTGCTTCACCTTTTCTAAAACAGCCAATTCTGCCTGTGCTTCCTTATCACCCGACTTTGCTTTCTTTTCAATCTTAGCCAGCCTCCTCCCTAAAACCTCAAGGTCAGCTAAGATAAGTTCGGTATCAATAGTTTCAATATCAACTAAAGGGTGAACTACACCATCAACGTGAGGAACCTTGGCTTCGGCAAAACAGCGAACAACATGAAGCAAAACATCAACTGCTCTAATCTGGCTTAAAAACTGGTTGCCAAGGCCTTCTCCCCGGCTCGCCCCCTTAACTAAACCAGCTACATCGACAAACTTAATAGTAGCTGGAGTAACTTTTGAACAGTTAGTAATTTGAGCCACTTTTTTTAAACGCTCATCAGGCACTACTGTCACCCCAATGTTTGGATCAACAGTAGTAAAGGGATAAGAAGCAACTGGCGCATGAGCTAAAGTCAAAGCATTAAAAAGAGTGGACTTCCCGGCATTTGGCAAACCAACGATTCCCACTTCCATTTTTTTTATTTTCTTTTATTTTCCAGCAAAAACCTCACTTCCTAAATAGCCTTACCTGGAAGTATATCACGAGCGAAAGTCATTCGCTTAAAGTAAAAAATTCTTTTTTCAAAAACAAGCTTATTGTACCATTAACATAAAAAGGTCAACTTAAATTTATAAAAATGAAAGTTTCCGTGATTGTTCCTGCGCACAACGAAAAAGAAAACATTAAACAAACCATTTTTCGCTTGGTTAATGTTTTAAAAAAACACTACCAAAACTGGGAGCTCATCGTCGTAGATGACGGAAGTACCGACCAAACAAAGGAAATTGCTGAGAAAGCAAAAGGTCGGAACCGTTCAATTAAAATAATCTCTTACCAGCCAAATCGAGGAAGGGGATACGCCTTAAGAAAAGGATTTGAGGCAGCTGAAGGCGATGTTGTTGTCACAATCGACGCTGATTTAAGCTACAGTCCTGATCACATTCCCCATCTGGTTAAAACTCTCATTGAAAAGCCTGAGGTTGATATTGTTGTTGGCTCCCCTTATATAGAAAACGGGAAAGTTGAAAACGTTCCTTATCTTCGTCTTTTCTGGAGCAAATATGGAAACAAATTCCTCAGCTTAATCATGCCCGGAAATCTCACCACTTTCACTGGTATTTTAAGAGCTTACCGCAAAGTTGTTCTCGACTCTCTTGACCTCCAGGCTAATGACAAGGATATTCACTTGGAAATAATTTCTAAAGCTTTAGCTCTGGGATTTCAGGTGTTTGAAGTGCCAGCTGTACTCAGAGCTCGCCAGAAAGGAAAATCAAAATTTAAGCTCACCGCCACTGTTATTTCTCATATCCTCTTCTCCCTTTTTGAAAAACCAGCTTTCTTTTTTGGGCTTATTGGTTTACTATTTCTTTTGCTTGGCTTAGCTGGAGGAATTTACATCATTTACCTCTGGCAAAAAGCAGCTTTAAACCCCGACCGTCCCTTGATGACCTTATTCTCCCTTTTAATAATTTCCGGAATTCAAATCTTCGTTTTTAGCATCATTGCCACTCAGCTCGTCTTCCTTAGAAACGAAATCTACCGATTGCAAAAAAGCCAGGCTGAAATCCGAAAAAAAATTGGAAGCGAGAAAAAATAAATGTTTCCCCTAGTTAAACTTATCCCCGCCATATTTTTAAACGCAAGATCTTTCTGAAATGTTAAAACAAAAACCTTATAAAAATAACTCCGATCTTTCAATTTGTTTACTCACCCTCGCCTGGCCCGGTCAGGCTAACCCCAGTCATGGTCATTTCATTGAAAAACAGACTCGAGCCCTAAGAGAGCTTGGCCATCCCGTAATTGTGGTGGCTCCTCGAACTTACCTTGTTGATCCTATCTTTACCAAAGACAGAGGGATTGAAGTTTATCGCTTCCCTTACTTAAGTGGAAACAAACGTTTTAGCGATTACTCTCAGATACCAATTTCAACGATTTTAACTTTTTTTCTTTCTGGCCTTTGGCATGCATTTAAACTGGCTAAAAGAAAAGGGTGCCAAATTATCGTCGCTCATTGGGTAGTGCCAACAGGAATTATTGGCTTTTTTGTTTCAATAATCCTTAAAAAACCTCTTGTCACAACTATTCACGGTTCTGACTTAAATTTTTACATAGAAAAAAGTCGACTGGCTTTCTGGTTAGCCAGGCTAATTCTTAAAAAATCAAACCTTATCATTACTGTCAGTTCCGACCTCAAGGAAAAAATTACCAAAAAATTTCTCATTAAAAGGGAAAAAATTAAGGTCATACCAATAGGAATAGACTTGGATCTATTTTCACCTCAGCCCAAAAATCAAGCCCGTCAAACTCTAAAACTTCCCAAAAAGCCCAAAATTCTTTTATTTGCTGGCGGCTTAACTAAAGTTAAAGGTTTTGAAGTTTTAAGAAAAGCCCTCCCTGAAGTTTTAAAATCAATTCCCGATGTTGTTTCCTTGGTATTAGGAAAAAGTGAACCAGATAAGTTAAAAGCCATCAAAAAACGAGTAAAAAAAGAGGGGTTGGGAAAAAACCTGATTTTTGTTGGTGAAGTTCCTCCAAAAAAAATGCCGCTCTGGCTTAATGCTGCCGATCTAGTTGTCATCCCCAGCTTAAGTGAAGGACTTGGCTTAATCGCGATAGAAGCTTTAAGTTGCAACACTCCTGTTATTGCTTCCGCCACCGGTGAGCTAACCAAAATAATTAAAAAAACTTCTGGTGGCCTTCTTTTTAAACCTGGCGTGTCTGCCGACCTTTCCCAGAAAATTATCCAGCTTTTAAAAGAGCGAAAAAATAAGCTAAAAATTAACCGCCAGTTTCTCAAAAAAAACTACGACTTAAAAGTAAACGCCAAAAAGTTCAGCAACTCTTTGAAGTCACTATTTTCTGATAGCAATCTTTACAACACAGATTACTATTCGCATTTAAAAGAAGAGTTCGAATCCCTAACTTGCTGGGCGAAAGACCGAATAAAAAACGTTATCACCCTGGCCGGCCCAATTAAAAAAGGGCAAAAAGTGCTTGATTTAGGTTGTGGGATTGGCACTTTTACCATCGAATTCTCCAAATTAGGAGCTTTGGCAACCGGCGTTGACTCCTCAAGAGAAGCTTTGAAAACAGCTCGTCGGCTAGCGGCTCTTCAAGGTCAAACCAAAGCTAAATTTCTCTTAGCCGACGCCACTCGCTTACCGATTAAAAAAAATCAGTATGATTTGGTAGTCTGTGCCGACTTTATCGAACATCTCAATCAGGAAGACTACCTAAAACTATTAGCCGAAGCCAGGAGAGTTCTCAAACCAGAAGGCAAACTTCTCATTTACACTCCCTGCCCTACTCATCTTTTTGAAATACTCAGAAAACATAACCTCTTTTTAAAAAGAGATCCAACTCACATTGGTCTAAAAAAACCAGAAGAGATAGCTGAAACTTTAAAGCTAAAAAACTTTGTAATCGAAAAAATCTACTTTACTCCCTCGCATCTTCCCTTTCTGCAATTGATAGAAAAAGGAGGATCTTTCCTGCCTTTAATTGGCAAGTTTTTCCGCCGCCGTACCTGCATTTTAGCTCGTAAAAAGGACTAACTTTTTTCGCTCTTAAAACAAGAGAATCTAAATGGGTAACGGTAAAAAAAAGCTAAACCAATCAACCCCGGAATGAAAGCATTAACCAATTGAGAAGTCAGTGAAACCAAAATGGCTAATTTCGAATCAACTCCTTTTAGCCCAAAAAAATAAACAAAAGCGGCCTCGCCTGAACCAAGACCATTGAGAGCCAAAGGGAAAAGGCGAGCTAAAACTAAAGCAGGGGAAATCGCCAACAAATAAGAAAAGCTAAGATCAACCTTAAATCCCTGGCAAAATAAATATATTTGCCAGTAAGTTGCTAACCAACCAAGAAGTGAGACAAACAAAACCAAAAAAAGACGGCCGGGCGGAAGTACCAAAAAAGCTAAAATTTCTTTTAAATTAAAACCTTTTTCTGGTGGCAAGTCGAAAGAAAAAAAACGGAAAAATAACGAAAAAACAGTCGGAATATAAAGTAACAAGAGAGATAGAAAACAAAAAAGAAAAGAAAAACCTGCCAAATAATTAAAACCCTCCTGATAAGAAAAGAAAGACCCAATTAAAAAAATAGCTATTAAAGATGTCAGTTTGTCAATAAAAACAGAAAAAACCATCTTTGTTTTTTCGCCGCGCAACTTTGAAGCATAATAAGCTTTGACCAGCTCACCAGCACTCGCGGGTAAAAAAAGGTTTGCTCCTAAAGCCACTAAGTTAAGTTGATTTAACTCAATAAAATCAAAAACTTTTTTCTCTCGATTTAAAACCAATCCCCAGTTATAAGCGCGAATAAGTAAAGAAACTGGCAAAAGAAGTACTCCGATCAAAAATGGAAACCATCTTATCTCTTTAAAACCTAAAAAAACGAGAGAAAAGTCAGTTTTCAGGAAAAGGTAACTCAACAAAAATATAGAAAAAACAGTTTTAAAAAATTTGCCTTTAAAAACTGCTTTGGCTTTTTCTTTCAACTCGATCTTTTCCTCTTAAAGCCATCTCAATTAGCTTTTGAATAAGTTTTCTTTCATCCTTATTTTCTTTAATAAACGCGTGCCAAATAAGGTTATAGCCGACCCAATAAACAGTTCCCTTGCCGATTCTCTGTTTAGCTACCAGAATTTTTCCATTGGCCTTCACTAGTTTTTCGAGCCGAACCTCTCCAGGTAAAGTAAGATAATTAGCTCCATACCATTCGCCTCCTTCTTCGCTAACAAAAGGCGAAAATTTCAGCTTTTTCAATCCAAGTTCAGAGCTAATTGTTATCCTTGGCAAACCAGAAAGAGCTTTTCTTTCCGCAACCACTCCCAAAAAACTTTGCCCCTCTAAACTGTAGTTTAAACCACTAAGATTGGCAGACAAATCAATTAAAGCATTGCCTCCACTTCTTAAGTATTGAGTTAGAAGTTTCTGAGCCTTTTCTCGATTTTTCCAACGAAAGTTATATAGAAAAACAAAAGGATATTTTTTAAGCTCGCTCAAAGTTAAGTTATCGATGTAAGTAGTCTTCCCTAAACCATACCTTCCAACTTCAAAGTGAACAAAATACTTATAATCAAGAACTTCCTCTAAATAGTTTTGCCAGTTTTGACCGAGATAAAGCAAATGGGGCTTCAAAGTAAATCTCGAAAAGTTAGCTTTGTAAACACTTACACTCCCGAACTTCTTAACTAAAGTGTAAGAAGGAAGCTGACGTTTCCTGATGGTTAAAAAATAATCAGCGTGATTTTTTTCCAGCTCGTGATTAAAGGCTTTTGAGTTTTTAAAAGATGGCATAGCCAAAACATTCTGCTTTAAATACCAGCTAAAGGCTGGCCAAAGATCGGAGTAAATCACGGCTTGAGAAATTTTTTGTTTCTTTAACCACTCACTTGTTTTTTTAGCATCGGCAACCAGATGATCAGGCTGAGCCTTAACCTGCCGAAAAT
>CALKMS010000050.1 GCA_938091145.1 uncultured bacterium | reverse complement strand
AAAAAGAAAAGGGAAACCAAAGAAAGAAAGCAAGCAATCAAATAAAAGGTGTACAAAAAAGAAGCGCTCAAAAAGTTGTACTCTAAACTAAAAAAAATATTGCTCAAAAAATAAAGCAAAAGAAAAAGCCCGGCTGCCAGGAAAAAACCATTCCCTCCCTGATAATTTGTAAGCCAAAACAGCAAACTCCCCCCCGCAAGGTTTAAAAAGAAAATAATGGGCGACTTGAAAACATTAAAGCCAAGTTCGTACAAACATGCTAAAAGCAAAATATAAAACCAAATCTTTATTAAAAAAGAACTGAAAAAAAGCGGCGACAAAAGAAAAAGCCCAATAAGAACTGCACCAACTAGTCGTAAAGGCAAATCAGTAAATCTAACTAAACTGTTTTTTTTAAACACGGCCAAACTTTCTCTGCCTCTTTTGGTAATCTCTTATAGCCAAAAGCAAATGGTAAGGCTTAAAATCTGGCCAAAGAACTTTTGTTACCCAAATTTCAGAATAAGCAACTTGCCAAAGTAAAAAATTACTAAGCCTTAATTCTCCGCTCGTCCGAATTAATAAGTCAGGATCGGGCAAATCAGGTTGATATAAGTAGTTGCGAAATTCTTCCTCAGTTAACTGGCCGTTATCAAATTTTGGTCCCTTCTCCAAAAAAAGTTTGCTCACTGCATCCAGAATTTCAGCTCGCCCTCCATAGTTTAAAGCCAAAGTTAGATTTAAAGTTTTACCTTCTTTGGTCTTGTCTTCAACATAACGCATGGCATCTTGCACTCCTTGCGGAAGTTCTTCAATTCTTCCCATTACCCTCAATCTCACCCCATTTTTTACCAAACTTTCAGCCTCCTTAATTGCCATTTCTTCAAACAAACTCATAAGTCCTTGAACTTCTTCCCTCGGTCTTTTCCAGTTTTCAGTAGAGAAAGAGTAAAAAGTTAGGTATTTCAAACCAATTCTTCCCGCTTCCTCGACTATATCCCTTACAGCCTTAATTCCCTGACGATGTCCGACTATTCGAGGCAATCCCCTCTTTTGAGCCCAGCGGCCGTTACCATCTGTAATAATAGCAACATGCTGTGGTAAAGGGCGGGTCAAAACTTTCTTTCGCAAGCGGTCTGTCCGTAATTTTTCCCAAAACAAAGTTTCCTCGTGGTTTTAGACTTCCATTATCTCAGACTCTTTCTTCTTGAGCATACAATTGATTTCATTTATATACTTATCAGTAATCTTTTGGACTTCTTCAACTCGTCGGTGCCATTCGTCCTCAGAAATTTTGTGCTCATTTTTAAGATCTTTCAATTTTTCATTAGCTTCTCTCCTTAAATTCCTAACCGCCACCCGTCCCTCCTCAGCCATTTTCCCCACCATTTTTACAAACTCTTTCCTTCTTTCTTCAGTTAGAGGCGGAAAAGGAACTCTGATAATCTGACCGTCGCTAGATGGAGTAACTCCTAAGTCAGATTGCAAAATCGCTCTTTCAATTTCTTTAATAATATTGCGATCCCACGGTTGAACCACCAAGAGCAAAGGTTCGGGCGCTGATATCGTTGCCAAATGATTAAGGGGCGTTAGCGTTCCGTAGTAATCCACTTTAATGTTTTCAAGTAAAGCGGGGCTAACCCTACCCGTCCTGACAGTAAGAAACTCGTGAGCAACAGTCTGAACAGCTTTTTTCATTCGCTCTTCCACATTTTTAATTATCTCACTGACTTCAGGCACTTCTTCCATTCTGCTCACCCCCGTCTATTAAAGTACCAATGGGCTTCCCAAGGACCACATTCTTGATATTGCCTTCTTTGCGCAAGTTAAAAACGATTAAAGGCAGCATATTATCCATACAGAGAGAAATAGCGGTTGAATCCATAACCTGCAGACCTCGCTGCAAAACTTCAAGATAAGAAAGGCGATTAAAAAGCTTAGCGTTAGGATACTTCATTGGATCGGCGTCATAAACTCCATCTACTTTAGTAGCTTTTAAAATAACTTCAGCACCAATTTCCAATGCTCTTAAAGCCGCCGCCGTATCGGTACTGAAGTAAGGATTGCCGGTGCCAGCAGCAAAAATGACCACTCTCCCTTTTTCCAAATGTCTAATTGCTCTCCTTCGAATGTACGGTTCGGCAACCTCTTGCATATTTATAGCTGACTGAACTCGAGTAAAAACGCCTTTCCTTTCCAACGCATCTTGCAAAGCCAGCGAATTCATAACAGTAGCTAACATTCCAATATAGTCAGCTGTCGCTCTGTCCATTCCTTTAGCACTAGCAGCTAACCCACGAAAGAAATTGCCCCCACCAACAATAATTGCAACTTCAACATTTAATTCCCTTACTTCTTTTACCTGTTTAGCAATGGAAACAAGAATATCCGGATCAATGCCAAAACCGCCATCATTCGTCAAGGCTTCACCTGAAAGTTTTAATAAAATTCGCTGATACTTAACACGTTGCCTGCTCAAATTAATTCCTCTTTACTCCTCCCCTAAAGCATATCGAACGAATCTTCGAATAACAATATTTTCCCCCAGTTTAGCGGCAACTTCCCCAAAATAGTCAGCAACCTTAATTTCGGTATCTCGAATATAAGGCTGATCTAAGAGACAATTCTCTTCATAAAATTTTTCCATTTTTCCTTGAACAATCTTCTCAACGACCTCTGGTGGTTTTCCTGACTTTCGAGCTTCTTCCCGATAAAAGGCTTCTTCTCTTCGCTTGACTTCTTCCGGAACATCTTCCCGAGAAATATAGGAAGGTGCACTCGCCGCTATCTGCAAAGCTAGGTTATGAACAAAATCCTTAAACTCTTGATTTCGAGCGACAAAGTCAGTTTCGCAGTTTACTTCCAGCAAAACACCGATCCGTCCGCCTTGATGAACATAAGATTCAATCAATCCTTCTTTGGCAAGGCGATTAGCTTTGCTCTTAACTTTTTCCAAGCCCTTACGGCGTAAATATTCTAAAGCTTTTTCAATGTCACCTTGGCACTCTTTCAATGCCTCTCGACAATCAAGCACACCAGCGCCACTTTTTGCTCTTAATTCCTTTATTTTTTCGGTCGTTATTTCCATCTTTCCTCCTCTTTAACTTTTTTCACACTTCCCTGTCAGAAAACACGGTCATAAAAACTACTTAGAATCTAATTGACTCTTCGAGATAGATGTCCCAGATTTAGCTTCTGACCCGGAGGTTTTTTCCTCAGAATTAATTCCGTCAGATGAACTTACTTCTACTCTCACTTCCTTCAAAGAATTGTCCCCTTTCTCAAAGGCTTGATCTTCTTGCAAACTGCTTCTTTCTTCCCTCATTCCCACCGACGTCTCTTCGTGCTCTACCAGCACTTCGACTATCTCATGTGGCTTTGCTTCCTCTTTTGATTCTTCAAATTCGATTTCGCCGGCTTCGACTTTCTTTTGATAAAGATTTCGTCCCTCAATCACCGCATCAGCAATAACCCGACAGAAAAGAGAAGCCGAACGTATAGCATCATCATTTCCTGGAATAGGGTAATCAACTTCTTCAGGATCGCAATTGGTATCAACTACTGCCACAATCGGAATTCCAAGTTTCCTTGCTTCTCTGACTGCAATCTCTTCTTTTTTGGTGTCAAGAACAAACAAAGCATCGGGAAGACGCTTTAAATCTCTAATTCCGCCCAAGTTCTTCTCTAGCTTTTGCCTTACCTTTTCTAAACGATCCCTTTCTTTTCTTGGCAAGCGCTGAAGCTCACCGCTCTCTTCCTTCTTTTCCAGTTCAGTTAAGTAATCTAGTCTCTTAATGATAGTAGAAAAATTGGTTAACATCCCGCCTAACCAGCGAAAGGAAACATGGGGCATTCCACATCGGGTTGCTTCTTCTCTGACCGCGTCCTGAGTCTGTTTTTTGGTTCCAACAAAAAGAATAATCCCACCATTAGAACAAAGCTCTCTAACAAAATTATATGCTTCTTCCAGCTTCTCCAACGTTTTTTGCAAATCAATGATGTAGATATCGTTGCGCTCAGTAAAAATGTAAGGTCTCATCTTAGGATTCCAGCGTCGCTTCTGGTGACCAAAATGAACACCAGCTTCCAATAACTCTTTCATTGAAACGTTCATTAAAAACCTCCTTTAGTTTTTTTCCTCCACCCGCCTTTTGCTTCTTACAACCTGGCGGCACCTCAGAAGCTAAGCAGGTGTGTGTGATTGAAGGCAATTTTACCACAAACCAATTGAATTCAAAAACTAAAGCCAATTTACTTTGAAACTCTTTCTTCAGCTCTTTACTTTTATTCCTAATTTATCGCTAAAAAAATTCGAT
>CALKMS010000049.1 GCA_938091145.1 uncultured bacterium | reverse complement strand
TGTTTTGGCAGCGATTTTCCCAATTAATTTGATCATATCGCCTACGATAATTAAAATTTCGTCTCCTTCTTGCATTTTTTCAAACTTAGCACGGTTTGCACTTGAATCGCGGGAACCCCAGACAGCAATGCGGTTTTGTCCAAAAATATTCTGAAGCTTGTATCTAGTAGTAGCATCAAGGTAAGGATAGATCCGATCAGGAGAAACTTTTTGCTTTATGGTATCTTCGTAATGAACCATTGCTTCAAAATTGCTTGGGGGAATATAAATCAAGAAAATATTTCTCATTCTCGAGCTCATATTACCTCATCCTTTATTAAGCTCTCAAAAAAATACGCTACCTATTTCACCCAAACAAGTTCCATTTATAAAAGTCTCGACACCAATCAGGACTTAAACCTGAGACATTAAGTACCATCTAATTGGATAAAGTTTATCACCGTTAAGTGTTATTTTCAACAAAATTAATTTTAAGAATTACCAGTTCCTAATATAAGCTTACAATATTTGCCTAGCAAAAACATCGTCCCAACAAGTAATACTCATTTGGGAACTTCAAGGTTGTCTTCCTTTTGGCAATGGATGACAGCAAGATTAATAATCACATTCAGGATTATTAATTTTCTTGCCCCACAATTTTGAAAAATTCATTAAAGAAACAGGTAGTTAATTTGGTAGCGGGGGGAGGATTTGAACCTCCGACCTTCGGGTTATGAGCCCGACGAGCTTCCAGACTGCTCCACCCCGCGGCAACCACAAATATATTATCCCAAAAAACTTTACAAAAAGCAAATGGTCAGCTATATTTAGTTTAAAAGAAAGTAATACAAAATGGTTAAGTATAGCAGCCAGCCAGCTTTGAAATCCATTTTTGTTTTAGGAATAGCTGCAAGTTTGTTGGTTTATTCACTCAATTCCCCAAACAATTTTGCTCTAGCTATACCACCACTTACTACGCCCCAAAAATTAGAAATAAAAATCCAAAAAGCTCGTCAGGAACTTAGTCAAGTAACTGCGCAATTAGAGCAACTAAACACTCAGTTGGAAATAAAAATTGAAGAATACAACGCTCGAAAAGTTGATCTGGCGGAAACTCAAAAGAAACTTACGGAAACTCAGGCTAAATACGAAATGACCCAGCGAGAGCTTTATAAAAGACAAGCAATTTTTGACCGTCGGGTTCGCTTAATTTATGTTGAAGGAGAAAAGCGCTATCTTGACGTCCTTTTAAACACCACTAGCCTTTTTGATTTTATCACCCGCTTACGTTTTCTAAAAGAAATTGCTAACAGTGACCGTCAGGTTGTGGAAAGTTTAAAATACACCCGAGAAGAACTCAACCGCATCCGAACTGAACTTGAAATTTTAAAAGAGAGGCAGGAAGCTCTCCAAGAACAGGTCTTGGCTCAAAAAACCGCCATAGAAATGCAGATTGCTGAACGAGCTAATTTTATTAAAAACCTCTCAGCTGAGATCAAGAAACTATTAAAAGAAAAGGAGGAGCTAGAAAGACGTGCCTTAGCCACTCTTAATGAAGACGTTAAAAGACTTCTTTTCGATCTTGGCATTGTGATTGAGCCAGGCTCAATTGTAGAAACCGCTCTTCACTTCATTGGCATCCCTTACCTTTGGGGCGGGGAGCTGCCTGAAACCGGCTTTGACTGCTCAGGTTTGGTAAAATATGTTTTCAGCCTCCACGGAGTTGAGTTACCGCACTATAGCGGCTACCAGGCAGAATTAGGCGAGCCAGTAGAAAGAATAGAAGATTTACGCCCCGGTGACCTGGTCTTTTTTGGCAACCCTATCCACCATGTCGGTATCTACATTGATAAAGGCTACTTTATTCACGCCCCTCAAACTGGCGATGTCGTAAGAATTAGCCGCCTAAGTGACCGTGCCGACTTTACTTGTGCTCGAAGGATTTTTGCTCCTCCAAGGAGTGTGCCCCTGCCACCACTGCCAAGCCAAAAAAAGCGCGCCTCAGATAACTAAATGAAAGAGCTTCTTTATCTGGCCCTCGATGAACTGAGTTTTTTAAAAGCTTCTTATGGTGAAGCCAGGTTGGTAGAAATTGAGGAGGAGTCAATCAAAGTAAAAAACGGCGTCTTGGAAAGCATAACTTCTTCTCAAACCAAAGGAATAGGCATCCGAGCTTTTATCGAAAATTACAGCGGCTTTGCTGGAACCGCCAACCTAAGCCCGAAAAAAGTAAAAGAAGCGGCTCGGCTTGCTTTGGCAATCGCTCAAGCAAAAAAAACGGCTGGCACTAAAGCTTTACCTTTTCAGCCACCGGAAAAGAAAAGCGGCAACTTTAAAACAAATTTTGTTATTGACCCTTTCGAAGTCAGTTTAAATCAGAAAGTTAACCTTTTAACTCAAGCTTCTCGATTAATACAAAAAAACAAGTTAGTAAAGTTAGTTCAAGCCAGCTTGAAGTTCAGCCGAACTAAAAAAACCTTTCTTAACTTATTAGGAAGCGAGATAAACCAGACCTTTTTAGTTTCCGGAGGAGAAATCTTTTGTCTAGCAATAAAAAATAACGAGATGCAAAAAAGATCCTATCCAGCTGCTCACGGCGGCAACAACCGCCAGGCTGGATATGAGTTTATTGAGGAGTTAGATTTCCTTGGTGAAGCAGAAAGATTGAATGAAGAAATTATGGCTCTTTTAAAAGCCCCTGATTGTCCAGCCAAAGAAACAACCGTTGTTATTGGCTCAAATCAAATGGCTCTTCAAGTTCACGAATCTGTTGGTCACCCCCTTGAACTTGATCGACTTTTTAGTCTGGAAGTCTCTTTAGCGGGAAGAAGTTTTGTCAAGCCTGAAATGGTTGGAAACTTTCAGTATGCATCGCCACTGGTAAATATTGAAGCCTCCGCTCTTGTTCCAGGAGGTCTAGGAACTTTTGCTTATGATGATGAAGGAACTCCAGGCCAAAGGTATTTATTAATCGAAGAAGGTTGGTTAAAAGATTTTCTTTCTTCTTGCGAGACAGCTCCTTTGCTGAATCTTTCAAGTCGGGGAGCTGCCAGAGCGGAAAGCTGGAATCGAATCCCTATTGTCCGAATGACCAACATCAACCTTTTGCCAGGAGAAAAAAGCTTTGAAGAAATAATTTCAGAAGTGAAAGACGGTATTTATCTGGAAACGAATAGAAGCTGGAGTATCGACGATCAGCGAATCAACTTTCAGTTTGGAGTGGAATGGGCTCAAGAAATCAAAAAAGGCAAGTTAGGTAAAGTTTTCAAAAATGCTTCTTACACTGGAATTACACCATTATTCTGGAAAAACTGCACCGCAGTCGGAAACAAAAATTCCTCAATCCTTTGGGGTTTGCTAAACTGCGGCAAGGGTGATCCAATGCAAATAATGATGGTTGGACATCAAACCCCAGTTGCTCGATTTGAAAAAGTGGAAATAGGAAAAAGAAAATGAAAAAAAATCCTTTTCGGCCACCTTCCTTAACTCAAGCCCTTGAAGAAACTCTTGAAGAGGTACGGTCCCAAAAAAAATCAAATCAAGCGGAAGTTTTGATAATAAAAAGAACGATTTTTGTCAACCGTTTTTCCGAAAATCAACTCACCCAATCAACCTGGGAAGAAAATAGCCATCTGGGTTTGCGAGTCATTAAAGGGAAAAAGATTGGCTTTGCCTCTTCAAACCAGCTATCTAAAAAAGCTATCCATCAAACAATAGAAAAATCATTAAGTATAATGGAAATGGCTCCGCCACTGGATGACTTCGTCTCTCTCCCCAAAGAAAAAAATTTAAAAGGTAATTTTTGTTTTTCTGACCCAGCACTTTTAGAATTTAAGCCTGCGCTCTTATCTTCTCTTTTAAATAAAGTTTTCGAGGCAGCTGAAAGAGAAAAAATTAAAGTTTCTGGTTCAATCACTCAAGAAATAACTGAACTTGGAGTAGCTAACACCCTTGGGATTCAAAAAACCGCCGTTTTTACCGAGTTTTATGGGAATCTAATTACCGAAAAAAATGGTAACTCTGGTTTTGAAAGTTTTACAACTCGCCAAATAAACCAAGTCGATCTGCTAAAAATTTATCATCAGGCTAGCCAACGGTTAGAAATTGAAGGGGTACCTCAAGCTGTCTCACCGGGTGAATACGAAGTGGTATTAAGCCCTGAGGCTACTGCAGAACTAATAGACTTTCTTTCTTACCTTGGTTTTTCGGCTTTAGCGCTGCAAGAAGGTAGAAGTTTTGTTAAGTTAGGAGAAAAGATGGTTAGCTCGCTCATCACTTTATGGGATGACGGAAACAATCCAAATGGAATGCCCTTTCCTTTTGATTTTGAAGGAATTACCCGCCAGAAAGTGAACCTGATCGAGAAAGGAGTAGTCAGGGGGGTTGTTTATGACTCATACACTGCTTACCGAGAAAAAAAGCAATCAACTGGCCACGCTTTGCCCTATCCAAGTTCGACAGGGCCCCTGCCTTTAAACTTATTTTTAAAACCAGGAACAGTAAAAGAAGAAGACCTTATTTCTTCTACCAAAAAAGGCATTTACATTAACCGCTTTTTTTATGTCAATCCAATGGATCCTTTAAAAACTATCATCACTGGGCTCACTCGAGACGGCACTTATTTAATTGAAAAAGGCAAACTAACTAGACCTTTAAAAAACCTCCGCTTCACTCAAAGTATACTTGAAGCGCTATCATGTGTTGAAGGTATAGCACAAGAAGTAAAGATTAAAAAACCCTTGGTTGCCTACTGCGCTGTCCCTGCAATCAAACTTAAAAAGTTTAAATTTACCGGCGTGTCAGAAATTTAACCTTCGCTGCAAGCGATTTAGCCGAGTGCCGCTTCCTCTAACATTTTCTTGACTTTCAAAAGCCGAGTGCGGCTCTCACGATCCATCTCATCAAGTTTAAAGGAGATAAACTTTATCTGCTCTTCAAGTTGAGGAATAACTGTGTTCTCCAAAGCATTGACCCTTCTTTTAGTTCGCTCGATTTCTTCACCTAATAAAAAAAGTGCTCTCTCTCTGCTAGCTAACTCTATTAGCTCAGGTATTAAAGAAGCAAACTCCCTAATTGATCGCTCCAGAAACAAGTTTGTCGTTGAAAGAAAAGGGAGTTTTGGCTCTTCTAATTCTTTAATTTCATACTCGGGCATCGATATGTTAAAAACTGTCTTCCTCTTTTCAGCGACTTCCATTTTCCCAGGATAAGCGCCAATCAAGTTTTCCAATACCCCTGTAGGCGCCTTTGACCAGATAAAAGAAAAATTTTGATAGGTAACTTCAAGTTTTTTCTCGATATCTTCTCTCAATGTTCCAAGTTCAGAAAGGAGTTGAAGAAAATACTTCATCATCTCGTCCAGTTTATCTTTCAAAAGCTTATGACCCCGACGGGCAATGATCAACCGGCGTCTTAACTTCATCAGTTCCATTCGGTTGGGGTTAACTCTTAACATAAACTACTTCTTTCCCTTTCCATCAAGATAAAACTGAATTTGTTGAGGAGATACTCGCTTTAGTTCTTCCCGCGGTAAAATCCGCAAAAGTTCCCAACCTAAGTCAAGAGTTTCCTCGATAGTTCGGTTTTCCCTTTCTCCTTGGGCTACAAACTTCTGTTCAAATTGGTTAGCAAATTCAACATAAAGTTTATCAACTTTGGTCAAGGCTGCTTCACCCAAAATTAAAAGCAGTTCTCGAGCTTCACGACCGCGAGCATAAGCAGCAAAAAGCTGATTAGAAAGGCCGGAGTGGTCTTCGCGCGTTTTTCCTTCACCAATTCCCTTTTCTTTTAACCGCGAAAGAGAAGGCATAACATCAATAGGCGGGTAAATGCCAGCCCGATGGAGATCGCGAGAAAGAATTATCTGCCCCTCAGTTATATAACCAGTAAGATCAGGAATGGGATGAGTTTTATCGTCCTCTGGCATGGTAAGAATTGGAATTTGGGTAATCGAACCGTGACGACCTTTTATTCTACCTGCTCGCTCATAGATAGTAGCTAAATCAGTGTAAAGATAGCCAGGATAGCCTCTTCTTCCTGGAACTTCCCGGCGAGCGGCTGAGATTTCGCGCAAAGCCTCACAATAGTAAGTCATATCAGTAAGAATAACCAAAACGTGGAGACCAAGCTCGAAGGCTAAATATTCAGCAGCCGTTAATGCAACCCGCGGAGTAGCCACTCGTTCAATCGGAGGGTCGTCAGCCAAATTAACAAAAAGAACGGCTCTCTCCAGAGCACCTGTCTGAGAAAAGTCTTCAATGAAAAAACTGGCCTCTTCAAAGGTAATCCCCATAGCGGCAAAGACCACAGCGAAACTTTCACCTCTACCTCGAACCGTTGCCTGTCTAGCAATCTGAGCCGCTAATTGAGAATGAGGAAGTCCTGCCCCCGAAAAGATAGGTAGCTTTTGGCCCCGAACCAACGGATTCATCCCATCGATGGCCGAAATTCCAGTCTGAATAAAATCCGTTGGGTAATCACGGGCGTAAGGATTAATAGGAAGACCGTTAATGTCCAGCCACTTGTCGGGAATAATATCGGGTCCGTTATCAATTGGGCGACCGAGACCATCAAACACCCTTCCCAAAACATCAGGAGAGACGGGAAGCTCAAGACTTTTCCCCAAAAACCGCACACGGGTTTGAGTTTTGTTAATACCTTGAGTACCTTTAAAAACCTGAAGGAGAGCAAAATCTCGGTTTATCTCGAGAACACTACCCAAACTTTGACGGCCATCAGGAAAAGAGACCTCAACCAGTTCACCATAAGTAGCCCCTCTTACTCCTTCAATAAAAATTAAAGGCCCAACGATGTCACGAACGCTTACATATTCCTTAAACACTTTTCACCGTCCCTTTTAACTTCTCAAAATATTGATTTAAAAAATTTTCAACCTCTTTCAGTTCGTCCATTTCTTCAGTAGAAACATATTTCATCCTGCCCAGTTTCTCTTTTATTTTGGGAGCAAAAATTTCTTCCAAGCTAACCCCTCTTTCTAAAGCCTCTTTAGCCAGACGGTAGTACAAAATTATGTTAGAAAGCATCAGATACTGTTTTTCTAAAGAAGCAAATGTATCCACAGGATGGAAGGCGTGCTGCTGAAGAAAGTCCTCACGCAGAGAGCGAGCGACTTCCAAAATAAGCCTTTCATGAAAAGAAAGAGCGTCCATTCCAATTAAACGCACAATCTCTTTAAGTTCAGCTTCACGCTGGAGAAGACGCATTGCTTCTTTTCTTTTTTCAGAAAAGTCGGCCGCTAGAGTGCGGTTTAAATACTCATCAATTTTAGGAGAGTAAAGAGAGTAACTCAGAAGCCAATTGATAGCTGGGAAGTGCCTTTCGTAGGCCAACCGATCTTCCAACGCCCAGAAAACTTTAACTACCCTTAATGTAGCCTGAACCACTGGTTCAGAAAGGTCACCACCAGGAGGTGAAACTGAACCAATAGCCGTTATCGAACCTTCGCGATTATCACGCCCAAGACAGTAAACTTTACCTGCTCTTTCATAAAAAGCAGCGAGACGCGAAGAAAGATAAGCGGGATAACCTTCTTCTCCTGGCATTTCTTCAAGTCGACCCGATATTTCTCTTAAAGCTTCAGCCCAGCGCGAAGTTGAGTCAGCTTGTAAAGTTACATCGTAGCCCATATCCCGAAAATACTCAGCAATGGTTATGCCCGTGTAAATTGAAGCTTCTCGAGCAGCAACTGGCATATTTGAAGTATTAGCAATGAGAACTGTCCTTTCCATTAATGGTCGGCCACTGTAAGGGTCAACCAAAGTTGGAAACTCAAGCAAAACATCGGTCATCTCGTTTCCACGCTCCCCACAACCGATGAAAATAACTATCCGAGAATTAGCCCACTTTGCTAACTGGTGTTGAGTAACAGTTTTGCCACTCCCAAAAGGACCGGGTATGCAAGCTGTTCCTCCTTTTGCCACAGGGAAAAAGGTATCAATAACTCTTTGCCCAGTAATCAAAGGCTCCACGGGAGCCACCTTTTTTTTGAAAGGCCGAGGTCGGCGAACTGGCCATTTAGACACCATCGTAATCGAAACCTCTTTTTTATCAACTTCGATCACCGCTACAACATCGTCAACTTTGTGCTCTCCCTCAAAAATCTTCTTTACCTTCCCCTTTTTTATCTCCGGCGGAACCATTATATAATGTTTAACCAATGGAGTTTCTTCCACTTCTCCCAAAATATCTCCAGCTTCAACTTCATCACCTTTTTTGACCAGAGGTTTAAAGTTCCATCTTCTGGTTCGCGAAAGAGCGGGGACTTCAACTCCTCGAGTTACAAAATCGCCCTCTCTATCTCTCAAAATATCAAGGGGGCGCTGAATACCATCGTATATAGAAGAAATCAGGCCCGGCCCGAGCTCAACGCTTAAAGGAGAACCAGTAGCAAAAACTGGCTCTTCTAAGCCCAAACCGGTTGTTTCTTCATAAACCTGAATTGAAGCCAAACCTCGCTTAATCTCGATTATTTCACCTAGGAGCCGTGCCTCCCCAACCCTCACGACTTCATACATCTGAGCATTAATTAAGCCTTCAGCCACTACCAAAGGACCAGAGATTCGAACAATTTTGCCAACTTCCATTTACGACCCCCTCTTAATAAGCTGAGTGCCAACAACTTTTTCCAAAAGACTTTGCAGCCTCTCGCCTGTTAGCCCAAGTTTCTGGCGACTGCTAGGCAAAACTAAAAGGTTTAAAGCAGGATGGCGTTTTAGAAGCCTCTCCACTTCTTTTTCCCAATGAGCATAAAAATTTTCATTAATCAGGAGGAGATTGACTTCCTCCCAGTTAATCTGAGGTAAACCCGTTCTAGCGTCGTAGTAATCGGCTCCAAATATCCGCAAAGGAAAACTTTCAACCTCCTCGCCTAAAAAAACAATTTTAAACATAGTCTCTTACCACCCTCTCCAAAAAACCAGGTTGCCAGTTCCTCAGTTTGCCAAAAATTGCCATCTGGACCAATTCGACTTCTTTAACCCGAGCCGCGAAATAAAAGTAAATAAGAGCAGGGTCAGAAACATATAAAGAAGCTTTTTTAAAATACTCCTTAAACTTCTTATTTTGCCCCATCTCCAAGGAAATCTCATCTTCTACTGTCACCCCCAGCTCCTGACTCATTAAATGCAGTAAATCCTCCTCGCCAAACTCAAGCAAAGGCAAATAATACGATCTATCATTTGGAGTCATAAAAATTAAAAAATCATCAGCTTTTATACCATTTGAAAGCCGATAATACATTAAACGCCAGATTGCTTTAAAGTTTAATATCTTAATCTCCTCTTTTATCCATTCTTCCAAAAGATGAGACCTCAAGCTCTGAGCCAGCTTCAATCTTTCCAGGGAGCAAACTTTTTCCAGCCAGGAATCGAGAAGCTGAGGTTCAGATAATTTTTCTGCCTGAGCCAGCCAGCTGGAATAAGGTTCAGCTTTGATTTCTCCCGCCACTATCTTTCTCATTTCGCCTTCAGAAAAAGCAGAAAGAGGCGATAAATGCTGAACAAAAAAGCCAAAAAACTTTTCCCGGAAAAGCGCCTTAAAGTTTTGAAGATCAAAAAAAGAAAGAAATATCTGACATACACGTTTATCAACAAGGCTTGAAGTCAAGTCCCTAAAATGGCTTTCTAAAAAACGCTCGAGACTTAACTTAACCCGCTTTTCCTCAGTTAACTTTTCTTCAACCAAAAAGGAGTAAAAAGTATCGGCTAAAACACTTTTTATTTCATCTAAGTTATTGGCTGCTAGCAGTCGTTCTAAATCATCACTGGTTAAATACTTACCTTCTAGATGCTTAATTCTACCAGCCGTAAAACCATAAAGAATAAGGTTATTCACTTTTACCATCGCCAAACAAAACCTTTGCTATATTTTGAATCTCTTTTTCAAACAAATACTTAAAAAGAACTTCAAAACTTGCGTTAATTTCCAAGTTCTCTTTTTTCAAAATAAATCCACCTTTTAAATCTCTTACTTCCTGAGAAAGTTTAAGCGGCTCTTTTCCGCTTTTCTTAATTTCCTGATTTAATTGTTCTAAAAAAACACTATCATAAATTTGGGATTCATCCTGAGCAACTACCACCTCTTCTCCCCCTTGAGCTAAACGCAAAATCATCGAATAAATAACCTTCTTTTTTTCTTTTTCAGGAAGGCCTAAAAGCCTCTCCAAAGCAGCTTCAAAAACTTTCTCTAACTTTTGACGTTTAAACTTCAGCCTCTTCTTTTTCAGCTCAATCTTTTTTTCTCGAATCAAACCTTCAACAATTTGCTCCGCCTTATTCTTCCCCTCCCTTATTAACTCTTCTTTAAGCCTTTGAGCTTCTCTCCTTGCTTCGGCTAAAATTTTTTTCTTCTCTCTTTGAGCCTCTACTTTTATCGCTTTAGCCTCTTCTCTGGCATCAGATAATATTTTTTCAATGATAGCTTGCAAATTAACCCTCCTCAAGCTACTTAGCTGCCAAAAGCAAAAAGATAGAAATAATCAAAGAAAGAACAGCATAGGTTTCAACCATAGCCGGTAATACTATGGCTTTACCAGTAGCTTCAGGCTTTTTAGCCACAACTCCAGCGGTAGCCGCCGAAGTAATTCCCTGATAAATAGCGCTGGCAAAACAAACAAAAGCCACTGGTAAACAAGCAAGAAAAGCTTTAAATCCACTTATAGCCGCCACCTTAGCTCCAGCGCCGCCACCCAACAAACCAAACAAAATTAAGGAAAGAATGGCAGTGATAAAGCCATAAATTCCCTGGGTCCCCGGTAAAGCGACAATCACTACGAGGTTACCAAATTTGTCCGGATCTTCAGCCATTACCCCAGCGGCGATTTGAGCCGCGTAAGTAATCCCCATGGCTGAACCCATCCCTCCGCCAATGGCCGCCAGAGCCGCTCCTAAAAAAACCCAGTGCACTCCTTGTAAACCTAGAAAAACCTCCATCGTTCACCTCCAAAATTTATTTTTTCAACAAAACCCCTTCGCTTTCTAGTGTCAGGGGTTCAAATTTTCGCCCACCATCTTCATAAAATTGCTTAAAAAGTTCAACATAGTGCAAGCGCAATGGATGAACAAAAGCGCCAATTAAGTTAATTGCTAGATTAGCTAAGTGGAGAAAAAGAAATATTGGTAAAGCAACTATTGCCCCTATCCAACCAAAGCCCCATAGAGGCTGAATCATAAGATTAAAAGAAAAACCAATCAAAACTGTAGCGAGGCCAAGCGCCATCAAGCGAGAATAGGAAATTGTGTCGCCAAGATAACTGCTCATTCCATAAAGGGAGTACAATCCACCCCCAATCCTTCCCAGCCAGCTTTTGCTTTCTCGATTAGCAAATAAAACAATGACTGCTGCCCCAACAAGCAATAAAGCCTTAGCAATTGGACTCCAAGAAGGAACTTTTCCACTTATACTTTGAAAGAAAATTACGATGTAGAGGAAAGCACCGATCAAAAAAACAATGGTACCTACTTGATCAAGCAAAGCTGATTGCCAATTACCTCTCCGGAAATTGTCAGCCGCCTCTATCAGCAGTCCGCTAATAAGATGCAAAAAACCAATAATCAGAGTAACAACCAAAAAAATTACTGGACCGGAACCTTCCAAAGGATTAAGCACTATCATTTGCTTCAAAAAAGATGGCAGCGAAGCTGTTGGCAAGCCAAACCAGCTCCCGGTTAAAACGCCAACCACGAAAGAAGGAATGGTTCCGTAGGTAAAAACCTTTAAAAACTGGCGACCTTTAGCCGAAAAGGGAAGCCACCAACGAAGTAAAGCAATGGAAATATAAAGGAGAATGGCATAACCCGCATCACCAACTGCCATACCAAAAAAAAGAAGAAAAGTAAATGCCAAAAAAGGAGTTGGATCAATCTCCCAATAATTAGGCAACCCATAAAGCTCAACTAGAATCTCGAAAGGCTTGAAGAAAGCCTTATTTTTTAGTATCACTGGCGGATTATCAGTCGGTAGCGGATCAATTAAGACCAACTCGTAAGCGGAAAGAGAAGAGTTCAAGACTTTTGCTATTCTCTTACTGTCAGCTTCCCTTACCCAACCTTCTATAAATGCTGTTCTTTCAGTAGCTAAAAGTTTATTTTGAGCTTGGACCCGCGCTAGACGAGCCTTCAAATAACCCTCCATCAACCTAAGTAGATCGAGAAAAGAAAGATATTTTTGGACTTTTTTCTCTATTTTTTTCTTCTCCTTAACTAATCGTTTCTTTTCAGCTAAAAGTTCTTTGCTTAGTTTGGAAGGGTTTAAATCACTATCGAAAACTACTTTCTCAAGTTCCAAATCTGAAAAAACCTTTTCCACTTTTTTTCCCAACTCACGGTGAAAGAAAACAGCCACATAAGTTTTATTTTCTTTCTCAGAAATCAATTCGAGCCAAGCTAACTTTTCTTTCTCTAACACTTCTCTCAAGTGCTCATAAACATGCCTCGAAAGAGTAGTCAAGAAAAAACTCACACTTTCGCTTACCCTCCCACTCAATGGCAACGGAAAAGAAAGCCAGGGCTTCAACAAGGAAATAAAATGGTCTATTTCTTCCAATCGGCGATTTATCTCCACCAAGCGCCGATCAAGGCGTTCACACTCTTCATAGAGATAAAAAAGTTTCTTTTCCTCCATCGATTCAATTCGCCGGCGCGTGGTTTGAAGACGTGGTTTGAAAAAACTTTGGATAAATCCTCGGGCTGGAAGAAAAGAACTCAAAAAACGAAGGCAAAAATGCACCCGACTTAACTCTTCCCTAAGAGAAGTTTCAGCTTCTTCTAATGCTTGTGCTTTAGATTGCTCGTTATCCTCAAGTCTAAAAGAAACTTCCTCAAATTGGAAAAAGCCCTCTCGCTGTAGTTGCAAAAGCAGATTCTCGCTTTCGCTCTTCGGCACTATTAAACTAACCTTTTTTACTTTTTCAACCGCCATAAGTTTTTAAGAATAGCCTGAGAGCTTCCTCCACCGCCATCTCAAAGTTCTGGTTTGCTCTTTTTTCTAACTCCTTCTCTTCAGCTTCTTCTTCTCTCTCGAGCAAATTAATCTCTTTTACCGCTTCTTCTTTAACTTTTTTTGAATAGGTATCAATTTCCCGCTTGGCCTCTTCCCTCGCTTGACTGAAGAGCTTATCTTTTTCTTTTTTTAGCTGCTCATAAAACGCCTCCCGCCAGCGAAAAGCCTTCTCAATTATTTCGCGAGCTTTAGCCTCTGTTTTTTTAACCTCTTTAATCTTCTCGTTTAACAGACTTCTCCCCTCAGTCTCCAATTCCCACATCGTCTGGATGGAAGCTGGGAACAAGTGATTGTTTCCCCGTGCAAACCGTAATAAATAACCGAGCAATCAAATCATGCATAATAATAGTTTTTTTATTGTTAATCTCTTCAAAATAATCTTTGATCCGCCGCTTTAAACTCCTATCTCCACTTACCTCAATCAAAACATCAATTTCTTCTCCTTTTTTCACTAGCTCCATTGGATCTTGAGTAGTGTAAATCCCTTTTTCGCGTGCCAGCTTCATTCCTTCAGCTTGAGGATTTAAATCAGCCACTCCCACTACCTCAACAAAGGGATACTTGAAAAGTTCCCTCAGAAGAGGAGTGCCCGTCCGTCCAGCCCCAATTAAAGCAATTTTTACCTTTTCCATTTTAACACCTCCCAAAATTTAAAAGGTTATTTTAACTTTTTTTCAATTACAAATCGATAAGTGGATGATTTTAAAGGCTAAACGAGCTCAAAAATGAACAAAAGGTTAAAAGGGAAGGGAGGGAATTTTTATACCGAGGAAGCCCATTGCTACAATTGCAATAACTACTAAAGTTAAAATGCCAATTAAAATATCAAGAATCAAGGTGCCAATATCAACTTTCTGCTTAGGAATATCAGCTTGATAGGGGACAGGCTGAGAAAAAAAAGAAGAAGTCGAAACTTGGGCCGAACGCCTTTGAATAACCTGCGGGTGGGCAGCCGGCGGCGGGGTACCGGGAACAGTTACCCGAGGACTAACTGGCGGCACAGAGGGAAAAGTTCTTCTTGGCTGGGAAGAACGATAAGCGGGAGTTGGTGGTATTTTCCTAGCAACATCCTGTGAATATTCTTGTTTGGCTTTTTTCTTGAATACTTTTTGAAAAAACCTGGGAATTTTTTCAAAACCGGTCTTTACCTTTTGAATTGGAGCAGTTTTTTCCTCCTGAGTCTCATCTTTTTTCTCATCAGAACTTTTTACTTCCCCAGGAGAAGTTGTCACCAGTGGTTCAGCTGCTATTTTTGCTTCTTTGGAAGAAGGTGGCACCGTTGCGGATTTTGAGGTGCCCGAAGTGAAAACTGAAGGAGCGGATGATTGTGCAGATATCGACTCGTCTGGTGCCGTCGGCGGAGAGGATGTCGAAGTCAAAGGTAAATTTACTAATTTGGAGGTTGCCGAATCAATTGGCATCTGAGCTGTAGAATCAGACTCTTTTGATCTTTCCACCAAAGATGCAGATCTTTCTCCTGTTTCAGTCGGTGAGGAAGTTAAAGTCTTTTCAGTTTCCATCGCGGATTGGAAAGTCAATGGTGTTTCTGCTTCTTGAGAGACTTCTGTCGGGTAAACAGCGCCAAACTCCTCATAGGTTTCTTCCTCGAAAGTTTCAATTGGTAATCCGGCGGAAACAATATTCAAACTGTCCAATGGTAAAAGCATTTCGGAAACAAAAATTGTTTCCTGACCTTCGCTCACCCAGACATTAGCTAAAATCACAAACTCTCCCGTAGGATCGAACTGCTTGAAAACTCCCTCGTAGCGACGGTTAGCATCCCAAGCAACAATAGATTTACCCTCAGATGCAGTTCTTCTTATGAACTGCTGATAAATTTTCTTTGAAGACACTTTTCACCTCGAAGTATATAAATCCACTTAATCATATACTTAATTATAACACCCAAAGACAACTAAGAAAATTAAATGGAAGCAATATCCTGGTCAGAGAGAAGTTTAAAACCTTTCTCTCTCAATATTTGGGTGGCTTCTTCAATATTTTCTACCCGCATCACATCGATTGCCCGTCCCGAGTGACGCCCCACAAAGCAATAAAGATACTCAACATTAATCTCTGCGTCTTTTAGGACCTCAAGAACCCGAGCCAATCCTCCGGGTACATCGGGCACCTCAACAGCAATAACATCAGTGAGAGCCACCGTAAACCCCGATCCTTTGAGTGCTTGATAAGCGCGGTCATAGTCTTCAATAATCATCCGCACAATCCCAAAATCAGCGGTATCGGCAACCGATAAAGCTCTGATGTTTAGGCCGTTCTCTCCTAAAAGGTTACACACCTCAAAAAGTCTACCCCTTTTATTTTCTAAAAAAACCGAAATTTGTTTCATTTTTACCTCCTTTTAAACTTCTCGCCGATCAAAAACCCTTTTGGCTTTACCTTCGCTTCTTTGGATACTTCGAGGCTCAACTAACTTTACCTTTGCAGTAATCCCCAACTGAGACCGAATTTCCTCTTCGAGATTTCTCTCTATTCTCTCCAAATTTTTAAC
>CALKMS010000048.1 GCA_938091145.1 uncultured bacterium | reverse complement strand
TTGGATTTGGCAGAATTGGTGAAGATTTTGGAAAAGAAATTTGGAGTTTCCGCTGTCCCACAGGTGGTGGCAACCCCAGCAACTCCTCCTACTGCTTCAGCAGCACCTGTAGAAGAAAAGAGTATTTTTAACATTGTTTTGACGGCGGTTGGTGACAAAAAAATTGAAGTGATTAAGGTGGTGAGAGATGTTACGGGAAAAGGTTTAAAAGAATCAAAAGATTTGGTCGATGCGGTAGCCTCTGGCCCTCAGGTAGTAAAAGAGAATGTAAAGAAAGAAGAGGCAGAAGAAATAAAGAAAAAATTTGAAACAGCTGGCGCCAAAGTAGAATTGAAATAAAAGAAAAGTTTCTCTCACTTGACAAAAGTATTAAAAAGAATAGAGTATGAACTATCAGTTTTGCTCTTTTTAATTTCATATTGAAAGGAGGGGAGAATGAGAGCCAAAGAAGCTTTTCTGTTTTTCCTTGGGAAAAGGAAAGAAGAAGTACCTTTTGATTTTCGTCCTTCAGTTTCAGTTTTAATTCCAGCTTATAATGAAGAAGCAACAATCGGAGAGACAATAAAGAGCATCCTGAATCAGAGTTACCCCATAACTGAAATCATTGTTGTCGATGATTCCTCGACTGATAAAACTGGAGAAATTGCCCGAAACTTTGGAGTAAAGGTTATCACAACGCCAAAAAATACAGGAACCAAATCAAGAGCAGTGAATTTTGGTTTAAATTTCGTCAATACTGAAGTAGTAGTGGTCGTTGATGCTGACACCGTCCTTGAAAAAAGGGCGATTGAGTTGGCAATACCGTTTTTGGCTGATGGGAACACTCTCTCTGTTTCTGGTTTTGTTCTTCCTCAAGAAGTGAGAACTTTTTGGGAAAGGGCACGGTTGATTCAATATTTGCACTTTATTACTCTTCACAAAACCGCTCAGAATCATTGGAGAGTTCCCATAGTTTCTAGCGGGTGTTTTTCCCTATTTAACACAAAACTGCTGAAAGAAATGGGTAAATTTCCAGAGAGGACAATAGTTGAAGACATGGATTTAACCTGGAAGGCTCATCTAAAAAAAATAAATATCAAATTCGTCCCAGAGGCTGTTTGTTATTCCAAAGATCCGGAAAATTGGCGTCAATATAAAGCTCAGATGATGCGTTGGAATCGAGGTTTTTTGCAATGTATAGCTCAATACAAGCTTTCTCTGGTGAAGAATCCCAGGTTATGTTTTTTTGTTTCGTGGTATTTACTCTCTGCACTTTTACAACCTTTTCTCTGGGCTTTCTTTCTCTGGTATCTTGTTTGGTTTTTTCTTGTCCGTTCCCCAGAAGTTTTCTTCTTTTTAGCTTTTTGGGGACTATTTTTAGAAGGAGCGATAGTCTTTTTCACCATCTTTCTCGCTAGTTTGAAGCACAAATGCTTAAAGAAGGCTCTCTTGAACTTTCCCTTTTATTGGTTAATTTCTCCGATTGACTCTTATTTATTCTTCAATGCTTTAATTCAAGAATGGGTTTTGGGGCGAAAGCTTCAAAAGTGGGAAAAAGGACACTAAAAAAGGAGGTGAGAAAAAATGTATCTTCCTCGGCCTTCTCCTTCTTTGTTTGTCCTTTTGTGCCGTTTCCCTTTTCTTGTCGTTCCCATGGTAATAGGAGTGACAATCGGCCTTTGTCTCATAAATTTGCCAGAAAGCTGTTTCCCGGAGGCAATGATCACTTTCGCTTTTGATGGTAGCTATCTTTCCACTTACACTAAAGCTCTTTTTCTTCTTCAAAATTATGGATATTCAGGTACTGTCTTTGTGGTAACTTCCCGTCTCAATCAGCCTGGCTATTTGACTGTTTCTCAACTTTTAGAGATGGCACAAAAAGGGTGGGAAATTGGGTCTCAAGGTGTTACTCATTTTAACCTTACTCAGCTCTCTGAACCTCAGCTTGAATACGAACTTCAAGCTTCAAAAGAATATCTCGAAAGTCTTGGGCTGAAAGTAGAAAGCTTTGCTTCACCTTATGGCAAATACGATGAAAGAGTGATTAACTTCATTTCGCGCTACTATTTTTCCCATCGCACCTGCCAGTTAGGATTGAATGATCTCCCTCTCAAAAAAGATGACCAATATTATCTCAAGGCGGTGGTAGTAAAAGCTACGACTAATGTTGAAGAAATCAAACAATGGATTCTCAGGGCAAAAGAAAGAAAAAAATGGTTAATTTTGACTTTTTACCAAATTGATGAAGATGGAGAAGACAGTTGGCCCTCAGAAAATCTGGAAGAAATCGTCAAATTTGCCTTTGAACAAAGCTTTAGAGGAGTTAAAATAGCACCTTAAAAATAAAGAAGGAAGGCTCAGGGAAATCCTGAGCCTTTCTGTTTTTATCTAAGAGGGTATTGAAGAAATAATGAAAATGTGATAAAATTAAGCTTGCTGTTCTTTTGTTCTTTAAAGGAGGGAAAATGGTAAGAAAAGAGGATGAAGGGAAAATGGTAAGGCTCCCTAGCGGAGAGGTCGGTAGGCTGTATCTTGT
>CALKMS010000047.1 GCA_938091145.1 uncultured bacterium | reverse complement strand
TTTTTAAAAATTCAATAAAAAGCTCTTGAAAATGTTTAGGAAATGCGTGGCTTCCGAAGGAAGAAGTAAAAAAGGAGGAAATTAATTTGAGAAAGAGAAAAACAAAAGTAATGGAGAAAAAAAGTTCAAACTCTTCCATTATCTTGCTACTGTTAGTTGTGGTAGTTATTGGGGTTCTTATCTATAAAAACGCAAACAGCCAGCAAAAAACTGAACTGTTGCAAACTGAATTTTCCTCGAAAGGTAGCCAGCTTTTGGAAAATGCTAAAAAAGTAGGGAAACCTGTTTTCCTTCTTTTCCATTCCAGCACCTGCATTCCCTGTCAGCAAATGGAAGAAATAGTAAACAAAGTCAAGCCTGATTTTGAAAAACAAATTGTCTTTGTTGATATAAATGTTTACGACCGCTCAGAGCAAGAATTGATAAATAAATTTGGCGTCCAGGCAATCCCAACCTCCGTTTTTATCGGAAGCGACGGCATTATAAGGGATGGTCAAGTAGGAGTAATAGAGGAAAAAGTTTTAAGAAAAATCTTAAAAAAACTTGCAAAAGGTGAACTATGAACACAGTCTTTCCCTCTTTTCCCCCAGAAAACATTCCTTCAATCTTGCTTCCCATTGTTTCGTTAGGAGCGGGTATAGCCAGCGCTTTCTCTCCTTGCATTCTTCCTCTCATTCCAGCAATTATTGCTCTCATTTCAGGAAGGAAAAAAATCACTCCAAAGCACGGCTTCTTTCTTTCTTTAGCTTTTGTCCTGGGAATGGCTTTTGTCTACTCCCTTTTCGGTCTTATTGCTGGAAGTGTTGGAGCTGCTTTTCGCTTTTCTCCTTTCTGGTACTATCTGGCAGCTCTGGTTTCCCTGGTTATGGGTTTGAAGCTTTTAGGAGTTCTTAAATTTGAATTGCCGTCTGGCTATTCAGTAAAACGACCTGAAGTTAGCGGATACTCTGGAGCGCTAATTTTAGGAGCTATCTACGGCGTAGCCTCTTCGCCCTGCTCAACGCCTTTTCTCTCGGTGATTTTAGCTCTCAGTGCCACCCAGGGCCAGGCTCTTCTGGGAGCTTTACTTCTTTTCCTTTATTCACTGGGGCATGGGGTTCTAATTCTTTTAGCTGGAACACTTACATCATTAGTAAACAAGCTACTCAGCTTTAAAAAAGGAATGACTTATTTTCAAAAAATCAGTGGCTTTATCTTTTTAGGAATAGGAGTCTATTTCCTATGGTTGGCTTAGTTCTCAAAGATAGTTTTAAAATTCAGCCGTTAACGGCCTTAACCTGCTTTAAACAAACTGTCAAATCTCTCCGTTCGCTTCTTGACATTCGTATCTATTTGTTGTAAATTTATATGTGTAATAAACATATAGAGTTGAAAATGAGAGTTTCAAAAAGAAATAAAAAAGATAATTTTAATGGAAAAGCAGATTTAGCTTTGCTTTTTTTCAAAAGTTTAGAGGTGGCTTAATGGATTTAACCGTAGGGCTTTATCTTTTATTTTCTTTTTCAATTTTAATTTTTTCTTTTTTTAAAGACCGCGAAAAAACGCGCGAGGCAATAAAAATTTCAATCAAAACTTTTTCCTCGCTCCTTCCCCTGCTTCTTTTTGTTTTTGTACTGATGGGCTTATCTCAAGCTTATGTTTCCCGCCAAACAATTGCTGCCGTTTTAGGAGGAAGCAACTTAATTGGTGGAATCTTCATAGGCGCCTTGATAGGTTGTATAGCTTTAATAGCTCCCCCTGCTATTTTCCCGGCTGGAGGTTATCTATACCAAAACGGAGCCCACTATGGCGCAGTGGCTGCTCTAATCGTCACCGCGATTTTAATTGGTGTAACTACCTGGCCGTTAGAAATCAGAACTTTTGGTTGGCGATTTACCCTGGCCCGCAACCTTGCCACTTACTTTCTGGCTGTTCTTATTGGGCTCATAATAGGATTTTTGAAATGAAGATATTAAAAATTATAAAAGACGAAAGGGTTGTCTATCTTCTTCTAACCACCCTTATTCTCTTTTTTATCAGGCTTTTCCAGCCAGCTAAAGCAGTCATCGTTATTGAAGTAGCCTTGACCACCTTTAAAAACGTCATTGGCATTATCATCTCGGTAATGATTCTTGTAGGGTTAGCCAGCGTTTGGCTAAAACCACAGGGCATTATCAAATTTCTGGGAAAAGAGTCGGGTTTTAAAGGACTTTTGTTCGCTTCAGTAATAGGAATTTTGCTCACCGGCCCTCTTTATGCTGTGTTTCCTCTGCTTAAAACTCTTCGTGAAAAAGGAGCCCGAGGAGCCTCCATTGCTGCCATTATCACTGCCTGGGGTGGAATAAGGTTACCTCTTATACCTTTGGAAATTCACTTTTTAGGTCTTTCTTTCTTCTTTTTAAGAAATTTTCTTCTCTTTTTGCTTACCATTCCTACTTCTCTCCTTATTGAAAAAACTGAAGCTTTTTTAAAAAAAATTTAAAGGAGGTGATTTAAGTGAAGATCTTGTATCCGACTGACGGCTCAAAAACGGCCAAGGCAGCTCTTGAGTTTGCAGTAGACATTGCCAAAGCTCAAAACGGAAAGATTATCGTTCTTTCGGTAGCGGAAAAAATTAGCAGCCTAGGCGTTGAGTGGAGAGAAATGGAAAAACCTTTGATTGATTTTGCTAACGACTTTGCTCATCAAGCAGCTGAGGAGATAAGAAAAAGGGGTGTGGAAGTCGAAGAGAAAGTTGAAGTGGGTAAACCAGCAGAAGTAATCGTCAATATAGCTAAAAAAGAAGGGGTAGACGCTATTGTTATGGGAACACATGGCTGGACTGGTCTGGCACGAGCCGTAATTGGCAGTGTAGCCGACAAAGTTATCCGCCATGCACCAAGCGCCGTTATCCTCGTACCCACCAAAGTCGAAGATTAAAGAAGGGAGCATTAAAATGAAAGAAGAGCATAAAGATTTCTCTAAAGTTCCCTGGCATGGAATACCCAGAAAAGATATTGAATGGTATCCCAGAATAATTGAGGAAAGTTGTATTGGCTGTGGCCTTTGTTACCTAAGTTGTGGCCGCGATGTTTATGACTTTGACTTTAAAAACAAAAAGCCACTGGTAGCTCGACCTTTCAATTGCATGGTTGGATGCAACACTTGCTCTATGATTTGCACCCAAGACGCTATTGAATTTCCCAGCCTTGGCTGGTTAAGAAATATCATTAAGAAAAACAAAATTACCGGTCGAGCCAAAAAGAAAATTAAGGAAATAGAACAGGGAAAAAGTGAGCTTTAAGATTTTTATGCATCTTTATTTTTGTTAGTAAATATTTTAAGCTATTATATGTTAAAAGCATATATTAACAAGAAAAGTTTCCAAGGGGAGTAATTTGAACCCTGAAGAAAAAGGTAAGTGCTGGAAAAATCCCTACGCTGGAGGGAAAAGGATTGGTTGCGGGCCAGGAGCCTGGCGCGGCTTTCGATTTTTAGAGCCTTACATTCTTTTAGAACTAAAAAAGAGAGCTTCCTACGGTTATGAGTTAATGGAAGCTTTAAAAAGAAAAATTGTTCACGGTGTGCCTGATGCTGGAGCAGTTTACCGCACTTTGCGTTTTTTGGAAGAGAAAGGCTTCGTTACCTCTACCTGGGAAACAAAAGCTAAAGGACCGATCAGAAGATATTACGAAATTACTGAAGACGGTAAGGTACTGCTTGATAACTGGGCAGAAAACATCGAAAAGTGTAACCAGACTTTGAAGCAATTCTTGAAAGATTATCGCGGATTTAAAGATAAAAACAAAAAGAATCAAAAATAAAGGAAAGATAAACTTTGCTACCGCGTTATTCTTTAATTTCAGGAAAACTTATTGAAAGGTCTGATTTAAAGCCGATTTAAAAAGCTCTGCCTTTAGAGAAATTTTAATGCAATTAAAACCCAACTATTTGATTTGGATCAGTTGTTTCTACCATTCTTCCAAAGTTCAAGCACTTTTATAAAAAATAAATCT
>CALKMS010000046.1 GCA_938091145.1 uncultured bacterium | reverse complement strand
GATTGCCACGCTCGCCTTACGGCTCGCTCGCAATGACAAGAAAGTCTTGGCCCACATTTACAAAAAATGACTTGCAATGGCAATTAGATTGCTTCGCTTCGCTCGCAATGACGCTCCGGGTGTCATTGCGAACCCCGCCTTTAGCGGGGTGAAGCAATCTCCGGGATTGCCACGCCTTCGCTTCGCTCAGGCTCGCAATGACCTCTCTCATTCCGTCATTGCGAGGGTGCGTAAGCACCCGAAGCAATCGCAGAGATTGCCACGCTCCTCCCTGCGGTCGTCGCTCGCAATGACGAATGAAGAGTTGTCGCTTGCGGGGACAACGAGATTGCTTCGCTTCGCTCGCAATGAGAGAAAAAGGTCTTGGCTCATGTGCAATGGGAAAAGACCTATGTTTCAAAGTTTAATGCTAAAAAACTTTTTCATTTTTCTTTACACCTTGGTGGTAAAATATTTTCATGCCATTCCGAGAAGAAGACATCAATGAAGTTATCGACCGCAATGACTTAATGGAAGTTGTATCTGACTATGTTAAGCTTCAGCGAGCTGGCCGTTCCTACCGAGGACTTTGTCCTTTTCACAATGAAAAGACTCCATCTTTCTTTGTTGACCCGGCTAAGCAATTGTTTCATTGTTTCGGTTGTGGCGAAGGGGGTAATGTTATTAGTTTTATAATGAAAGTCGAAAGGCTCGATTTTCCGGAAGCTGTTAAGCTATTGGCTGAACGGGTTGGTTACACTCTTCACTATACCAAAGTCGATAGAGAAGTTTCACTTAAAGAAAAGCTTTATCAGGTTCACGATGAGGCAGCAAAATTTTTTGAAAGTTATCTTTGGGATGAAACAAAAGGGAAGGTCGCTCGAGATTATCTTTTCAGTCGAGGTTTTAACAGGGAGACCCTTAGGCTCTTTAGAGTTGGCTTGGCACCTTCATTAGATGATAAGCTTACAAAGTACTTGTTGAAAAAAGGGTTTAGCTCTGATTTGCTTATAAGAGCTGGGCTTTCAGTAATGGGGAATCGTGGTTTAATTGACCGCTTTATCGAAAGAGTGATTTTTCCCATTTTTGACTTGCGCGGAAGAATTGTTGCTTTTGGCGGTAGGGTCTTACCCTACTCGAAAGTCGAACCTAAGTATCTAAACTCGGCTGACAGCCCGATTTTTCACAAAAGTAACCTTCTTTATGGTTTAAACCTCGCAAAATCAGAAGTGGTGAGAAGGGGGTTTGCAATTGTGGTTGAAGGTTATACCGACGTGATGGCTTTGCATCAAAAAGGGATTAAAAATGCTGTAGCCACGCTGGGGACCGCTTTCACCACTGATCACTTAAAAACTCTCTCTCGTTTGACCGATAAAGTGGTTTTAGCATTTGACTCCGATTCAGCTGGAAAAACAGCTACCGAGAGAGGACTGGAACTTTTGAAAGAAGCGAGGGTGACTGTTGAAGTTACCCTTTTGCCTGAAGGCTATGACCCTGCTGATCTTGCCAAGGAAAAAGGGGAAGCTGAACTTCAAGAATGCTTTGGTCAGCGAATTCCTTTAGCAAAGTTTTGCCTTGATAACCGTTTAAAGGAAGCTGATCTTTCGACGGCTGAGGGTAAAGCTCGAGCGGTTCAGAAGGCAATTGACATTCTTGCTGCACTTCCCAGTTTAGTTGCTCAAGAAACTTACTTGAAATATTTAGCAGAGAAAATGGCTGTTTCCGAGGAGTTCTTGAGGTTGGAGTATTCTCGTCAAACTGGCTATCGCTTAAAAGTTAAACAGCAAAAAAGGTTCGCTGGGAATCTTTCTGGAGTCTCGGCTGTTCCTAGGTTCGATTTCGACCCCCATTATAAAGCTCAGGAGAAAAGAGAAAACGAAGTTTTAAAGCTTCTTTTGCGACGATCTGAAGTGCGGGATTTTCTTATTAAAGAGCTAAAACCTGACTTTTTTTACTTTCCGGAAAACCGAGAGGCTTTCGAAGTTATTCGGGAACTGATTAAACAAAATTCCACTCTTTCGGCACAATTTAGCCGATTGAATGAAAAGCTTGAGAAAAAATTTTCTCGACTAATGATTGAGAGTATTTATGACGATATAGATACTAGAGATTATGCCGAGAATTTGTTGAAAGAGATAAAGAACTTTTTTATTCGAGAGGAGATAAAAAGGCTTAAAAAGGAGTTAGAGGTATTGGATCCTGAAAGAAACTCAAAAGAATATGATATAATATTCCAGGAAATTGTTCAGCTTGAGCGCCTTCATAGGAATATTAGTTAGAGCCCGCTAATGCGGGCAAATTTTTGAGGTAGGGAGGTTTCTTGGCAAAGAACAACGCTGGAGAAAATGGCTTTTCCAGAAAAAATTTAACCGAGAAAAAAAAGTTGATTGAGAAAAAATCTGACGTGTCTTCTGAAGAAATTAGTTTGGAGCAAAAAGCTGATTCCAGTGGGGTGAATTTGGGGAAAGGCGAACAATTAAAAGAAAGCCTTAAAAACACTGAAAAAGTCAGAAATCTCGTAGAAAAAGGTCAAGAAAAAGGCCACTTGACTTTTGATGAGGTTGCCTATTCCCTCCAGGATATATCACTTACACCTGAAGAGATTGACTCTGTGTATAACTATCTTATGAGCAAAGGTATTGCAATTGATTCTACTCCTTCTTCGGCTGATGAAGTGCCGGAAGAGGGAATAACGGTTGCACCTGAAAAGGAAGAGAAAAAGAAAAAGCGAGCTGGAGGCAGTCGTGGGACTCCGAGCGATCCGGTTAGAATGTATTTAAAAGAAATTGGTAGAGTTAATTTGCTTACTGCTGAAGAAGAAGTTTACTTAGCGAAAAAGATCGAAGCCGGAAAGAAAGCCGCTCGGGCGCTCCGTAACTTTAAAGGCACTCCTGAAGAGAGGAGAAAGCTCGAGCGCGAGAAGGCTGAAGGTTTAAAAGCTAAGCAGCGATTGATTGAGTCAAACCTTAGACTGGTTGTTTCTATCGCGAAGAAATACGTTGGGCGAGGCTTGCTTTTTCTCGACTTAATTCAGGAAGGCAATCTTGGTTTGATTAGAGCGGTTGAGAAGTTTGATTATCGAAAGGGATATAAGTTTTCCACCTATGCTACCTGGTGGATCAGGCAAGCTATTACTCGAGCCATTGCGGATCAGGCAAGGACTATTAGAATCCCCGTTCATATGGTTGAAACGATAAACAAGCTTTTGCGAGTTCAGAGTCAGCTTTTACAAGAGTATGGAAGAGAGGCTAAGCCTGAGGAAGTTGCGGAAAGAATGGGCATGAGTGTTGAAAAAGTGAGAGAGATCCTGAAAATTGCTCAAGAACCTGTTTCTCTGGAGACGCCGATTGGCGAAGAAGAAGATAGCGAACTTGGCGATTTTGTTGAAGACAAGTCAATCCTTTCGCCGTTAGAAGCCGCTGCTTCTAATCTTTTAACTGAAGATATGAAACGCGTTTTAGAGAATTTGAGTGAGCGCGAAAGGAAAGTTATTGAATATCGCTTTGGTTTAGTTGACGGGACGCCACGGACTTTGGAAGAGGTAGGTAAATACTTTGGTGTTACTCGCGAAAGAATTCGTCAGATAGAATCAAAAACAATTAAAAAGCTACAGCATCCGCACCGCAGCGCTCGTCTAAAGGACTATCTGGAAGAGTAAAAAACCTGAAAGAATAAATTTGGTTTGTTTAATCCGTGTCTATTGCCACAATCCGAATTAACCGTTAAAATTTGCTTTTGTTTAGTTCGTTTGTTTGATTTAACTGAAATAGAGCGGAAGCTCGCCAAAAAGAAAAGTTTCTAAAGTCCGGCTCCGGTCGCGAATATCTCAAACGCTCCGGGGTAGCTCAATGGTAGAGCGGGTGGCTGTTAACCACTAGGTTGTCGGTTCGAATCCGGCCCCCGGAGCCAGAAATTTTATTAAAATTAGACCCCCAACTTTAGTGTTGATTAACTTTGGCTGACGGCTACAATAAATCTAAGAAATCGAACTTTAAATATGCTGTTTTGGATAGACGTAAAGTTCTGACCTTTTTACACTCCTGTTACAAACCTTGCTACCCAAAAAGTTCCTTTAGGTAAAAATGTATTCCAAAGTAAGTCTTTGTGGAAGTATTAAGTTTATCGTAATTGGATTCACCAATAGTTGATTTAAACTTTTTAGTTATAGA
>CALKMS010000045.1 GCA_938091145.1 uncultured bacterium | reverse complement strand
ATTTTTGCTTTCGGAAGTGAAAAAGGCCGTTTGGGCTTTGGGAGAGGTCATTATTTCATCGAAGGGATGCTTAAGTGAGAAAAGTAGCTCACCTGATTCGTCCAGCGGCTGGGGGGATGAGAAGGCATTTTATATTACTTTTAAAGGAACTGTCTCGAATCTACCAGATAATCGCTTACGTTCCTGAAGATGAGTTCTTATCGAGGGAACTGAAAAAAAATAATTTAACTTTTGAAACTGTTCCCTTTCCACCTCACGGAACAATTTGGGACTACTATCGTCTCAGCTCGTATTTGGTTGAAAAATGGAGAGCTGAAGAGTTTTCTCTTTTTCATTTTCATGGTTATCGAGCAGCATTTGTTGGGAGTTTAGCCATTAGGAAAATAAAAAAAGGTAAAGCGATTGCAACTATCCATAATCTTCCTCCGCCAGGTTTTTTTAACCGGCTTTTTTTTCTCGCTGTTAGAAAGGTTATCATTTCTAATTGTCAACATCTAATTTTTGTTTCTCGAGCAGTGAAAGAAGCCTGGAAACTCAAAAAAGATAGTGTAAATTCTTCAGTAATTTATAATGGAGTAAGTGAGGATTTTTTTGACACTGAAGCCTCGATTAACTCTGATTATTCGGGAAAAAAAGAAGATGTTAAGGTAGCTTTTATCGGTCGACTGTCACGAGAGAAAGGTGCAGATGTATTTATAAAAGCTGCAAGTCTTCTTAAGGATGAGAAGAGTTTAAAGTTTTTGGTAGTGGGAGAAGGCGAAGAAAAAAATTTCCTGGTAGACCTTTCTTTTAGTCTTGGTTTGGGCAAAAAAGTTGAGTTTTTGGATTTTGAGCCAGATTTACAGGCACTTCTCAAAAGCATAGATTTAGTTGTTATTCCATCGCGCCAAGAAGCTTTCTCCTTGCTGGCAGTTGAAGCTTTGGCTCTTGGCAAGCCTGTGATTGCTTCAAAAGTCGGTGGTTTACCTGAAGCTCTCGGTAAGTTTGGCTATTTTTTTCCTGCAGGAAACTACAAGGTTTTAGCCCAAAGAATTAGGGAAGTTACTGATGTTCTTTTCACTTTTCCATCTAAAGAAGCTCGCGAATGGGTGCAAAAAAAATTTCCATTAAGTAAAATGGTGAAACAAGTTGAACAGTTATATCAGGAGGTTATCGGGGTTGGCACCTAAAAGAACTTTGAAAAAGATTTTGGGGTCTTTATTTGTTCTACTTTCGGTTGCTTCGCCGGCTTTGGCTGAGCCTAAGTTAACTGGGAAGGTGATTGTTTTTTCCTTAGATGGGATTGACAGTCTGACCCTTTTTTCAAAAAGTTACCCTAATTTCCGAAGTTTATTGGAGAAAGGATCAATCGGTCTAATGAGCAACCAAGGCTACCGCGGTGCTGACTCTTATCGTGGCTATTTGAGTTTAGGTACTGGCAATCGTGCGCCATTGAGTTTTTACACTGCCCAGAGCTATGAGGTCGGGGAGAAGGATTACTTTTTTTCTCCTGCTGATGTATATCGCCTTCAAAATGGAAAAGGACCTGGGAAGTCGCAAGTTGTGCATCTTGGATTAAACTTGATCAATAAGGCTCTTGAAGAACCGCTCTATAGCGTTCGAGCTGGAGCATTGGGCGATGAACTACATCGAAGAGGGCTCAAAACAGCTGTGATTGGCAATTCTGACCTTGGAAACTTGTTTGACTCTCAAAATACTTATCGTTTTGCTCCAGCTATCGCGATGGACAGCCAGGGCCTGGTGGACAAGGGAGCGATTAGCAAAGAAATTTTAGAGAATGATCCCAACTTTCCCTATGGGGTTAAAATTAATAACCAAAAGGTTTTTTCTCGTTTTCAGTCTTTCTATTCTCAAGCTGATTTTATTGTAATTGAGTACGGTGATATTTTCCGGTTTAACAGGTATAAAGATTTCCTTTCCGAAGAGAGGAAACAGGTTGTATTAAGAAAAATTTTGAGTCGAGCAGACTGGTTATTGGGCAGGTTAATGAAAAAAATTGATTCGCAAAAAGACTTGCTCATAATTATTTCGCCTTCAACTGAGGAAATTGAAGATAATTTTAGTCCTCTTTCTCCTATTGTTATTTATGGTCCAGGTTATAAAGGTGGGCTACTATCATCAGCGACTACTCATCAAGAAGGATTTGTTAGCAATACTGACTTTGCTCCTACTGTTCTTAATTTCTTTGGCATAAAGAAATCTTCCTATTTTCTTGGCAACAGTATTTTTCGGTTAGAGTCATCTTTTCCAATTGAAAAAGTAAACTATCTAATTGAGCGCGACAAGCGCGCTCGGATTATTGAGTTCCTTCGCCGACCGATAGTTATATTTTTTGCTTCCCTTCAAATTGTTCTGTATTTTTTAACTTTTTTGGTGGTTTTGACCAGGCAAAGAGAACAATTCCGAAACTTTTTAGTCTGGGGTTTTATGTTTTTTCTTTCTCTACCATTATCTCTTCAAATTTGGCCGGCACTAGTCAGTAGATGGGATTCTCCATTTTTGCCTTTGGTTTTGTTAAGTTTTTTCTTTCCGCTGTTGTTTATCCGCCTTTATTTCTGGACGAAAGATAAAGACTGCGCTTATCTGGGGCTGACATTGTTCACTTTTGTTTGGTTGTTATATGACCTTTTATCTGGAAGTAAACAATCTCTGGACAGCGTTTTTGGATATTCTTCAGTTTTAGGAGCGCGTTTTTTTGGTTTAGGGAATGAAGAAATGGCAATCATGCTTTCGGTTTTCATTCTTTCTTTAGCTCTTTTACTGGAGAAAAGCCCGAAACTTCGAAGCAAAAAGAGCTGGCTGATAATTGCAGCTTTAGTTTTTTTCTTTTTAATTGGCTGGCCAGCTTTGGGAGCTGATTTCGGAGGGATGGTAACTTCTTTTATTGCTTTAAGTCTCTTTATTCTTTCAGTTCTTGAAGTTAAAGTTTCCTTTCGCCAAGTTTTTTTGGTTGGGTTGATAGGTCTTTTGTTAATTGCCTTCTTTATTGCTTATGACCTTTCTCGTTCCCCAAAAAATCAGACTCACCTTGCTCGAACTGTGATTTTGGTCAAGGAGGAAGGTTTGTCTTCTTTAATTATGACCATCGGAAGGAAAGCAGAGACTAATTGGAGGGTTTTTAGGTATAGTCCTTGGTCTTACTTCTTTCTGTTCATTTTTATTACTCTGATCATTTTGTTTTTTCGACCAGTTGGCTGGCTAAAGGGTTTTTTTGCCAAAAAGCCTTTTTTGAAAAATGCTTTTTATTCCTCACTTTGGGCTGGAGTTGTTGGTTTTGCGATTAATGATTCCGGAATAGTTATCCCTGCCCTTATTCTCTCTTATTTTCTTCCCTACTTGTTCTTGAGTCTTTTGGAGCAAGGAAATGGAGTCAGAATTTAATTTCATAATTGTCTTAACCTTTTTATTTTCATCTTTTCTGACCCTTTTTTGTTTTAATAAAATTCAGCTCCTTTTTGAACGTGATTTTTCAATGAGAACAAATTATCAAGGGGTCAAGCTATCTTTTTCTGGACCTGTTCTCTTCCTTTTGTTTTTTTTAGCAGCTTGTTTTAGTTTTTTAATT
>CALKMS010000044.1 GCA_938091145.1 uncultured bacterium | reverse complement strand
TATGAAGGCCTCGTCAAAGAGCTTAAAGAAAGCATTAAAAATTTTAGTTCGTTGTTGCCTGACTATCCCTTAATTCTTCAGCCGGCCACTGGCTTTTTTGAGCCGCCATTTGAAGAAATGATAGATTATCAGAGCTTGGCTTTGGAATACCATCCAAACGTTAAACTACTTCCTCGGCTTCAAATCATATATAATTTACTTTGAAATGAGCATGAAAATTAAAAAACCTTGGGGAGAAGTACGGCAATTCACTTTTAATCAAAATTCCACTGTAAAGTTAATAATCTTGAAACCAGGCCAAAAAACCAGCCTTCACCGCCACCATTTAAGGGATGAACTTTGGTTAATTCTCGATGAGGGCATAGTTGTTCAGATTGGCGATAGCATTTATGAAACAAACCCCGGGGACGAGTTTGTTATCCCAGCCGAAAAGCTCCACCGCATTACCTCAAAAACAAAAGAAGCTCGCGTTTTAGAGATCGCTTTTGGCTACAGTCTCGAAGAAGATGATCACATGGTTGAAGATGATTATGGACGCGTAGTTCTTGAAAAATGAAGTATTCTCTTATTACTTTCTTATCGGACTTTGGTTTGATGGATGAATATGTAGCCGCTTGCCTTGGAGTGATAAAATCAATCAACCCCGAGGTTGAAATTGTCTCCTTAACTCATCAAATTCCGCCAGGCGACATTTTGAAAGGAGCCTTTACTCTCGCAGCCTCTTTGCCTTTTTTCCCTAAAAAGTCAGTTCATCTTGCTGTTGTAGACCCAGGAGTAGGAAGTAATCGCAAAAAAATCGTTGTTAAAACAGGTTCGAGCTCTCTTTTGGTTGGTCCTGACAACGGTTTGTTTTCTCTAGTTCTATCTTTATTGGGAGGAGCGGTTTCGATTCGTGAGATTACCAATCCTCGGCTCGTGCCTAGTTCAGCTGCTCCAACTTTTGAAGCTCGTGATATATTTGCCCCGACAGCCGCTCTTTTAGCTGGTGGTTTTCCTTTTGATGAGGTGGGTCCAGAAATAAAAAGAATTGAAAGTTTAAACATTCCTCGGCCACAATGGCAAAATGATGGTTTAAAGCTGACGATAATTGATATAGATAACTTTGGAACGGTGAGATTCAATTATTTTTTTGGAGTTGATTTAAAACTTTCCGTTTCCTTGAATGACATTCTTTCCTTTGAAACTCCTTCCATAAAAATTGAAGCACCTTTTTTGAGTACTTTTTCGCAAGTAGAACCCAATAAGCCACTCTTTTTTAAAGACTCTTCTGGCTATTTGGCCTTGGCAATAAACAAAGGTAACGCCGCTCACAAGTTTAAACTAAAAAGGTTTCAGTCTGGTATACTGACAACATCAAAAAAGAATGAGTGTAAGAGTTAGGTTTGCTCCTAGTCCAACAGGACATCTTCATCTCGGCGGCGCTCGAACGGCTCTATATAATTTTCTTTTCGCTCGCCAAAACCAAGGGCAATTTATTTTAAGGATTGAAGATACAGACTCAAGTCGGTCAACCGAAATAGCTATCCGAAGCATTATTGAGGACCTTTACTGGTTAGGTTTGAAATGGGATGAAGGGCCGGATGTTAAAGGGGAGTTTGGTCCCTATCGTCAAACTCAAAGACTTTTCATTTACCAGCAGTATCTAAAACGATTAATGGAAAAAGGCTATGCTTATTACTGTTTTTGTACTTCTGAAGAACTTCAGGCTCAAAGAGAAGAAGCAAAGAGAAAAAAAATCACTTTCCGCTATAATCGGCGCTGTCGCAATTTACCTTTTGAGGAAGTGGAGAAAAAACTTGAGAGAAGTCTTAGGCCTTCTGTAAGATTTGCTATGCCAACGAGTGGAGAAACAGTAGTAAATGACCTGATAAGGGGAAAAATTGTTTTCAAACATGCTGAACTCGACGATTTCATAATTTTTCGCTCTGATGGCACCCCTACCTACAATTTTGCCGCAACAATAGATGATGCGACGATGAAAATAACTCATGTTATCAGAGGAGACGACCACCTTTCTAATACTCCAAAACAAATTAATATCTATCGAGCTCTCGGGCTTAAAGAACCAGAGTTTGCCCATCTTTCTATGATTCTCGGTCCCGATAGAAAACCACTTTCAAAAAGGCATGGTGACACTGCAATTTCGGAATATCGGCGCAAAGGGTTTTTGCCTCAAGCTATGGTGAATTATCTTGCTCTTCTCGGATGGTCCTATGACGACAAGACCACCTTTTTTTCTTTGGAAGATCTGATTAAATTTTTTTCCTTAAATCGAGTTTCTAAAAATCCAGCTATCTTTGATTTCCAAAAATTAAAGTGGCTGAACGGCTACTACATCAGACAACTGAAAAACAGTGATCTGCTTGCTCTTATTGAGCCGTACTTTAGAGAGAAATTTTTATCTTTTGATAGAGAGAAGTTAATGAAAGCAATTCCTTTAATCAAGGATCGAATAACGGTTTTGAGTGAATCAGTTGCCTGGCTTGACTGGTTATTCGTTAAAGAAATACAAGTTGAAACTGGCTCTAAAGAAAAAATTAAAAAAGATAACTCTTTGAGTCTGATTTTGAACGCTGCCTACCAAAGCTTAAGCCAGTTAGACGACTTTAAGGCTGAGAAAATCCAGAATGTTCTTCGAGAAAAGGTAGCCGAACTTCAAGTTAAACCTAAAATCTTTTTTCAAGCTTTGAGGCTGGCGGTTACAGGAAAACTAGTCAGTCCTCCTTTGTTTGAGTCTATTGAGCTTTTAGGCAAAGAAGAAACCCTTAACCGACTGAAAAGTTTCATCAAATATTTTGCTTGATTCGTTACAGCCGCGTGATACTATTTTCCCATGAGTGAGAAAAGGAGCAGTAGCTTTGTTCACTTACATGTCCATTCAGAATATTCTCTTCTTGATGGGGCGATAAAAATACCTGAATTAGTTAACCGAGCTGACGAGTTAGGATTTAAAGCACTGGCTCTTACTGACCATGGTGCTATGTATGGGGTGATTGATTTCTATCAGGAATGCTTAAACAAAGGAATCAAGCCTTTGATTGGATGCGAAATTTACCTAGCTCGTAATAGCCGTTTTGATAAGTCTCAACCAAAAGGCGATTCTCCCCATCACCTTTTATTGATAGCCGAAAACAACGAAGGCTATCAGAATCTTTGTCAGCTGGTAACCAAATCATATTTTGAAGGTTATTATTACAAGCCCCGGGTTGATAAGGAACTACTGCAACAGTATTCAAAAGGATTGATAGCCCTTTCTGCCTGTATCGCCGGTGAAATTCCTCGAGAGTTGATTAGCAATCGCGATCTAAAAAAAGCTAAAAAATTAGCCGGTGAATATCAAGAAATATTCGGAAAAGAAAACTTTTTTCTCGAACTTCAAGACCACGGAATAAAAGAGCAAAAAATTGCTAACGAAGGCCTAATAGCTATAAGCCGGGAACTTAACATTCCTTTAGTCGTTACAAACGACACTCACTATTTAACTTCTCGTGATCGAGAAGCTCACGAAGTTTTACTTTGCATTCAAACCAATTCGACCTTAAACGATGAAGATCGTTTAACTTTTAGTAGTGACCAGTTTTACTTGAAAAGCGAGAAAGAAATGCAAAAGTTGTTTTCTGACTACCCTGAAGCATTGCGCAATACCCTTTGGATTGCTGAAAGAGCCAATGTAAAATTCAATTTTGATTCATTACATCTTCCCCATTACAAAGTTCCGGAAGGTTTTACTCTTGAAAGCTATTTAAGGAAACTTTGCGAAGAAGGAGCTAAACAACGCTTTGGAGAAAACATTCCTTTGGAGGTAAAAGAAAGACTCCAGCACGAACTGTCAGTAATCGAAAAAATGGGTTTCGCGGGTTATTTTCTCATTATCTGGGATGTTATTAAGGCAGCAAAAGAAAGAGGGATTAGAGTTGGACCTGGCCGCGGTTCGGCAGCTGGTAGTTTGGTTGCTTATGTTTTAGGCATTACTAACATCGATCCCCTTAAGTACGGCCTGATGTTTGAAAGATTCTTAAACCCGGAACGCCGAACAATGCCTGACATAGATATTGACTTTTGCGAAGACCGCAGAGAAGAAATCATTAACTATGTGAGGGAAAAATATGGCGAAGATCGAGTAGCTCAAATTATCACCTTTTCGACCATGAAAGCTCGGGCCGCTGTTCGCGATGCGGGAAGAGTAACCGGCTTTTCTTATAGTTACGTGGATAAATTAGCCAAATTGGTTACCAAGGAAACAATCGAACAATCGATTTCAGAGGTAAGCGAGTTGAGAGAGGCCTATAAGAGCAGCGAAGATGCGCGAAGAATTTTAGACACAGCCAAACGTCTTGAAGGGCTAGTTCGTCAGGACTCAATTCATGCCGCAGGCCTGGTCATATCTCGAGAACCTTTAACAAAGTTGGTTCCCCTTCAGAAAAAAGGTAATGCGGAAATCGTCACTCAATGTTCAATGGGAGCTCTTGGAAAACTTGGTCTGCTAAAAATGGATTTCCTCGGGCTAAGGACATTGACTGTGATTGAAAACACTTTGAGGCTGGTTGAGAAAACGCGTGGCCAAAAAATCGATCTTGACAATTTACCTCTTGATGACGAAAAAACCTACGAACTAATTCGAGAAGGAAGAACGGTTGGTGTTTTTCAGCTTGAGAAATCGGGCATTCGAGAAATTCTTAAAGAGATCAAACCAACTCGTTTTGAAGATTTAATTGCGGCCAATGCTTTAAACCGGCCCGGTCCTATTAAAAGTGGGATGGTAAGAGACTTCATTGATCGTAAGCATGGTCGGAAGCCAATAATTTACCCGCACCCTTCGTTGGAAAAAATTCTTCAAGAGACTTACGGAGCTATTGTTTATCAGGAGCAGGTAATGGGTATTGCGAGTGAATTGGCAGGT
>CALKMS010000043.1 GCA_938091145.1 uncultured bacterium | reverse complement strand
GGTTCAAATCCCTCTCCCTCCGCCAGCTGGAAAAAGAATTTCCCACTAAAAAACTGGAAATCAGTGTTTTCGCTTAGGCACAGAAAGTTGGTTGAGATTTCCTTAGAGGATATTATCATTAAAAGGCAAAAATAAAAAAGTGTTTTTTTATTTAACGATATCTTTTTAAATTTAAGTTATTATAAAATATTTAATTAAAACAAATTTTCCGGGAGGATTAATGGCGCGCGATTATTACACGTACCGGCCGAGGCAGCCGCGATATTTCACTCGTCGCCGCCGTCCTCCTTATCTGGCTTATGCTATATTAATCCTTTTTCTGATTCTATTTATCTATTTTATCTCCAATCGGCTTGAAAACATTGCCAAGACAAAACTTGAAAATTACCAAAAACAAATCGAAGTGGTAATAAAAGGTCGCTCTTATCTTTCCCGTCGATTCAACTCCCTTTGGAAAAACCTTGAAAAAACTAGCCGACCGGAAGTAGAAACTCAACTAAACTTGCTAATTAAAGAGTCTTCAGCATTAGAAAAGCATTGCCGTAAAGTCAAGCCTCCCGAAGAACTCAAATTCATCCATTCTTTTCTTCAGTTTTCTCTAAAAATCGGAGCACAGGGCTTTAAGAACTTTAAACCCGCTCTCTTTAATGGTTTAAAAGATGTTGACCCCGAAGTTGCCAGCCTTCAGCTTTTGAACTGCTTTAGGGATTTTGCCTTAAGTGACACCCTCTTATCAATCTACCTAAAAGAAACTAAGAAAAAGTTTTCTTCTCGAAAAGTCAGCTTTTATCTTTCCGATGCCCCTTTAATTTCGGTCGCGCTGGTCGATCGCTCCCTTATTTTAAATCGATTAAACAAAATTAGAAGTGCCCGCCCTCTTCAAGAAGTTCATGGAGTTGCAATTATCAGCTTGGCCACCAAGCCTCGCCCCTTAAGAAAAATTTACCATCGCAACCTTTACATTCTACCAGCTACCGAACTAATTGCAGTCACAGTTGAGATCGTTAACCAAGGAAATGTTGATGAAACAGAGGTTAAAGTAAAAGCCAGCTTGAAGTCCGAACGCCAAGCTAATCCCCGAAACTACCAAATAGTTCTACCAATTCTAAAAAAGGGCGAAAGGAAAGCAGTAACTTTTGAGAACCTTTTAGTCGATAACGAACCAGAGGTGGTCAATCTATTGACTATAAATGTTGTGCCTGTTCCAGGCGAAAAATATGCCGGGAATAATACGAGAGAGTTTAAGTTCAAGTTAGAATAATCTTTTCAAATTTTTTTTAGCTTTTAGTCTGAACTCTTCCTGAACTTCCTTGAGAGTTAATCCTTTTTCTTTAGCTATCTTTTTGCAGTCTTCATACTCGGGCGAAATGGTTACTGGTCTGCCCCTCCAGAAACCAATTTTCACCCGAGCTCGCCCTAATCGGGTTCTTACTTCAACAACCTTTCTTTCCAGAGTTAGGCGCTTCAAAGGAACAAATCGCACCCCTAAAGTATTGGTCTCAGAAAAAATTGACTCCAGAATTTTTTCCTCAAAAGGAGTTGAGACAAGAACTGAAAGAACTACCCCCGGACGATTCTTTTTCATCTGGACCGGGGTAAACCAGACTTCCAAAGCACCTTTCTCCATTAAAAGCTCAGACAAGTAGCCCAAACTTTGAGGTTGAGAATCATCAATTGTTGTCTCAATTAGTTTTACATCTTCCTCTTCTTCTGTTGGTCCTTGGCCAATAAAAACCCTCAAGAGGTTTGGATGTTCCAACTCTCGGTAGCCAGCTCCATAGCCAATAGTTTCAACTTCAAGCGGCGGCATCTCCCGAAATTCATCGACTAAAATTTTAGCAATGGCCGCACCGGTAGGAGTAGTAAGCTCAGCAGGAATCGGACGGGAATAGGTAGGAACGCCTTTTAAAACTTCTGACGTGGCCGGAGCAGGCAAAGGCAGAAGCCCGTGTTCTGTTTGAACAAATCCCACTCCTTGAGGTAAGGGCGAACAATAAACTTTTTGAATCTTTAAGAGTTTTAAACTCAAAACAGCTCCAGCAGCGTCAACAATGGTATCAACACCCCCAATTTCGTGAAAATGAACTTGGTCAAGGCTGATCCGATGAACCTTCGCTTCAGCTTCAGCAATTGTTTTAATGATCTTAAGGGTTTTTTCCTTAATTTCCTTTTCTAATCGAGAAGAACCAACAATCTCTTTTACGCTTGGCCAGGTGCGGATAATTTTTGGTTCAGTGGGCAAAACCTTAAAGCGGAGCCCTCCAATTCCTTGTCGAATTACCCTTTCAGTTTCCAGACGAAAGGAAAGATTAAGTTTTTTTAGTTCCTCTTCCAATTTCGATAAAGAAAGTCCAGCATCTAAAAGAGAAGCGATAAACATATCTCCAGAAATACCAGAGAAGCAGTCAAAAAAAGCAACCCTCATCTCCTACCATTTAAAGCTTAACTTTTGAGTGTCAAAAAAACAACTTTTTTGAGAAGTTCCACCTAAAAGTTCAATTAAACGAAGAAAAACTCATCTGCCGCTCATTTAAAAATTCTAAAAACTCGCGAATATTTAAACCTTAACCCAAGTTTCAGAGGTTCTTAGAAATGGTGGGCGAGGCGGGATTTGAACCCGCAAGAGCTAAATTGCTCACTGGATCCTGAATCCAGCGCGTCTGCCAATTCCGCCACTCGCCCCCGTCTTTAAAAAGATTATAAAGCATCAGTTAACTAAATAATAGCTTCTCTAAATGGGATGCTTAACCTAAAATATCCCTGTGAGAGTTCTTTTTAGCCGTTACGAGTTCAAAGAAAAGATTGGCAGCGGTGGTTGGGGAGAAGTTTACCGTGGCTGGGATAGAAAGCTTGAACGCGAAGTAGCAATTAAAGAAGTTCCTCTGAGTTTTTTATCCTTAGATGAAATTTTAAACGAAGGTCGGGCTATTGCCCGGCTGAATCACCCAAACATAGTAACCCTTTTTGACCTTGAAGTTACCAGCCGTAGTTGCTTTTTAATCATGGATTATTCACCAGGTGTCTCTCTTGAAGAAGCAGTTCGACGGCTTGGACCTCTGCCTCTAGAAGCCGGAATATACCTCTTCTATCAATATCTTAAAGGCCTGGAATATGCCCATTCAAACCAGGTTATTCACGGCGATTTAAAACCAGGCAACCTTTTAGTTTTGCCTAACGGTCAAGGAAAGATCACTGATTTCGGACTGGCTGTCATTCAAGGCAATAACTTCCCAAGAAAAAAAGGCTTTACGCCTTCTTTCGCCCCCCCAGAAGTGATAAAAGAAGGTTTACTAGATGAAAAATCCGATGTTTACTCTCTTTGTCTCTCCTTTTACACCGCTTTAACCGGAAAAAATCCTTTTCAGGCTGATACAAGAGAGGCAACCATATATAAGGTTTTCAACACTTACCCTATGCCACTCGCGCGAAAGGTGCCCGAAATCCCCGCAGAACTTGACGAAGCAATTAGTCGAGGTCTGGCTAAAGAAATAAAAGACCGCTTAACCCTTAGCGAGCTTCTGGAAGTTTGGCAAGAAAACCTCCCTTCAAAAGCTAAAGCTCAAGAAAAAACCCAAGAGTTTTTCCGACCCCTATTTACTTTTTCAGTGAAACCTCAACCCGAACTAAAATTCAAAAAAAATCTTTTGCGGACTTTTGAAGCGATGTTCTTTTCTTTGCTTAATTTTTCTACTTTATCGCTGCTTGAAATGGGGCATTTTGGGTTAAAATTCTCGCTAGCTTTTTTGGCTGGGGTTATCTTTTTACTCACCCCGTTCGCGGGCTGGTTACTCTATTTTTCTTTTCTCGTGATCGTTTTAATCGGTAAAAATCTGTTTTTAGGGCTCTTGTTCTTTCTTTTGCTTTTATTCATTCTAAGATGGGTAAAAGAAAAGCCAAGGTTAATCTTAATTCCTTTTCTCGCCCCCTTTCTCTCTTTCGCTCACTTTGATTTTTTACTTCCCTTGATTTGTGGCTTTTCTCCTTCCTTAACCCAAGCTCTGTCTCTTTCCTTCTTTAGTTATCTTGTTAACTTCGCATTTTATTTGCTCTTTAAAAGCAACTTCCCCTATTTGAATTTTAATCACCAACCTTTAATTAAATCTCTTTCTCCACTTGAGATAAGAAGTGTTCAAAGCCAAGTCCTGTCAGTTTTTTCCCAAACGCCCTGGCTTTACCTGGAAGTTTTTCTTTGGCTGGCGATTACTATTTCAATCTGGATAGCCAATCGTTTCCTCAAAAACTGGTGGCGGATAGGTATCCACTTTGTGCTTATAAGCCTTTACTTTATTTTCTATTCTTCTGTCTCAAACTTTTTTTCAAACACTGGCCTGATTTTTTCTTCCATCGCTCTGAGATTTTCGCTTTCAGCTCTCCTTTTTCTGGCTCTCACTTATTTTGAAATTAAGGGTTTCTTTAGAAAAATTGGTTTTCCCCCGAGTTAAAGCTTTTTTCAGCCACTAGCTGACCTCTGGTATAATATCATCAAAATGGGTCTTTTGAGAGACTTAGAAGATCGATTAGAAAAAATCGTTGAAGGCTTCTTTAGTCGTGCTTTTCAAGCCAAAATACAGCCGATTGAAATCGCTAAAGCTTTAGGAGCAAAACTTGAAGACAGTCGATTAATTGGCCCCAACCACATTTACGTTCCTAATCAATTTGTAGTTAAACTTTCGCCTCCTGATTTTGATGAAATTCTTCCTTACCAAAAAGCAATTTTACCTGAGTTTGAAACCTACTTAAGAAATATTGCTGAAAGGGAAGGGTACACTTTTTTAGGACCTTTAAAGATTGTCTTTGAAAGAAGCGCGGAAGTAAAACCAGGACGAATGGAAATAAGCGCTTCTATCGAAGAAGGAAAGCCTGAAGATAAAGCAAAAATTGAAAAGACACAAGCAATTACTATTGCAGAAGCTCGCCAAAGTGATCTTGCCTTTTCCCCAGCTTATTTAATAAACCTGGAAAATGGAGAAAAAGGCTATTTGTCGATGGGTTTAACAAGAATCGGCCGCTCTCGCTCAAATGACATTGTGATCAACCACCCTTCTGTTTCTCGATTTCACGCTGAAGCAGAATACCATCAAGGCAGAATTTACCTAAGAGATTTGGATAGCACTAACGGAACACAAGTAAATGGGAAGTTAATTAAAGAAAAGAGGCTAAATGATGGCGACGTTGTCATCTTTGGTGGAGTAAAATTTGAGTTTAGAGAGGTGGCTAGGGATTGAGGGCAACGCTAACTTAATTTTTCTTAGCTTATCGTATCTTTTTCTCTTCCTAGTTTTGGGGCTGGTTTATCTAGACTTGAGAAAGGCAGAAAAAAAAATGGAAGCTTGGTTGAAATTAGAATTGCCGGATCTAAAGGGGAGACCTCAAAGGTTTACCTTAAAAAAAGAAGTGGTCATTGGCCGAAGCCCAACATCTGATATTTTCTTAAGCGACAGACGAGTCTCTTTACGCCATGCCCGAATTTATCTAAAAAATAATCACTTTTACCTAGAAGATCTAAATAGCACCAATGGAACTTTCGTTAATGGGTTGCCAGTAAAAGCGCCTTATTGTTTAGAAATTGGCGACAAAATAAAGATTGGACCTTATATTTTTTATTTTGAGGCCAGAAAATGAAGTTTTATTCAGCCACCGATATTGGCAGGGTAAGAGAAAAAAACGAAGATTCTTTGCTAGCCAGTCCTCCCCTTTTTGCAGTAGCTGACGGTTTAGGCGGGCATCTGGCCGGCGAGGTGGCAAGCAATCTAGCTCTTTCACTAATCGAAAAGGAACTGAAAGAACCAGTTTCCAACCGCGAAGAGCTGATTAAGAAAATGATTAATGCTATTAAAGAAGTTAACAAAAAAGTTTATGAGCGCTCCAGAGAAAAATCAGACTATCGGGGAATGGGAACAACTCTAACCTTAGCTTACCACCTCGAAGACAAACTCTACTTCTTACACGTTGGCGATAGCCGAGCCTATCTTTTTCGCCAAGGGAAACTTTATCGACTGACCGAAGACCATTCAGTTGTTTTCCAAATGTTTAAAGAAGGTCGGATTAGCCAGGAAGAAATGGAAACCCACCCTTTGAGAAGCACCTTGACTCAAGCAATCGGCGTTTCCCCTTCAGTCCAAGCAGATGTAGTAGCTGTAAAAACGCGGGTCGGCGACCGCTACCTGCTAACCACTGACGGACTAACCACCATGCTAAAAGATGAAGAAATCGAAGAGATCTTAAAGAAAAATTTGAGCTTAGAGGAAAGCTGCCGAACGCTTATTAATGCAGCTAACTTAAAAGGAGGTTACGATAATATAACCTTGGTTTTATTAGAAATTGATGCAACTTGAGAAGAAAAGGTTTTTTGAGTTTTCTTTGCTTTTTCTTGTTTTTTTTAATCTACTCGTTGCTTTAACCCACTTAACCCCTTATTACCTTTATTTTGCCCTATTTTCCCTTCTTCCTTTTTTGCTAACTTCGTTACTTTTACTCCTTCTTTCTCCTTCCAGCGATCATCTA
>CALKMS010000042.1 GCA_938091145.1 uncultured bacterium | reverse complement strand
AGAAATTTTATACCCAAAGCTTCCAACTAGAACACCAGCCAAAGGATATCCTATCAGGTCAGCCAGTGAATCAACAGCCACCAAATAAGAATTTGCTTTTAACAAATGTTTTTTTTCAACGATTTCTGGAATCAAGCTATTTTGTGAAGGGTTAAAAATTAAAGTAAAAAAAGAAACCAGAAAAACCAGAGCAAAAACTCCCTGTAGTTGAGTTTCTAAAATGTAAGGGATTAACAAAACCAGGAAAAAACGGGCAAAATCACTCAAAATCATTGCTTTCTTTTTGCTCAGGGCATCAACTACAGCTCCTCCAGGAAAACCAAAAATTAAATGAGGCAAAGCGATAGCCATAAAACCAAAACCGACATAAAGGGAAGAGCTGGTTATTTTCCAGATTGCCCAGCCAAGAGCAATCATATGAAGACGGTCGCCCAGAGAACTTATTAAGCGGGCAATCCATAGTAAAGTAAAAGAAGGATGAGTTAAGAAAATATTCGAATTTTTCACTTCGCCCTTTCCCTATCTCAAACCCTCAAAATATTCCTTTCAAGTGTCCGGTACTGAATGGCTTCGGCTACATGTGGCAGAAAAATTTTTTCGCTTTCTGCTAGATCTGCTATAGTGCGAGCCACTCGCAAGATCTTATAATAAGCGCGAGCTGAAAACTGCAATTCTTCAAGAGCTTTTTCCATCAACCTTAAACCATCTTTATCTAAAACACAGTATTTCTTAATTTGAGAAGATTTCATCTCGCTATTCAGAGTGATTTTTTCTTTCAAAAACCGCTCCCGCTGAATTTCCCTTGCTCTTTCAACTCTTTTTCGTATTTTAAAAGATGGCTCAGAAGAAAAATCTTCAGAAAAATAGCTTTTCCCTAAGCGAGGAACCTCTATTTGGATGTCTATCCGGTCGAGAAGCGGTCCGCCAATCTTTCCCCTATAATTAAGCACTTTTCCAGCAGAACAAAGGCACTCCCTCTGAGAATCTCCAAGGTAGCCGCAAGGACAAGGATTCATTGCTGCCACTAAAATAAAATCCGATGGAAAGGTCACTCTCCCAGCTGAACGAGAAATGGTAACGCTTTTTTCCTCCAGCGGTTGGCGCAAAACTTGCAGGGTGTTTTTCGGAAATTCAGGCAATTCATCCAAAAAAAGCACACCACGGTGACTTAAAGTGATTTCCCCCGGTCCCGGCATCTGCCCACCTCCAACTAAACCCGCAGTAGATATTGTATGATGAGGAGAGCGAAACGGCCTTTCAACTATGAGTGGCTTGCCTCTTTTAAGCAAGCCCGCAATACTATAGATACGGGTAACCTCCAAGGCTTCTTCAAAAGTTAACCGCGGCAAAATTGAAGGCAAACGGCGCGCCAGCATTGTTTTCCCGGCTCCCGGCGGACCAATCATTAAAACATTGTGTCCGCCAGCAGCTGAAATCTCCAGAGCTCTTTTTGCTTGTTCTTGCCCTTTGACATCAGAAAAACAAAGCTCAACGGAGCTTTCTTCCGTCAAACACTTCTCGAAATCAACCTTTAAAGGAGTAACTTCTTTTTCAACTTGGAGAAAAGAAACAACTTCTCTTAAACTTGCAACCGGATAAACATCAATCTCTTTAACAATTGCTGCTTCAAAACCATTTTCAGTTGGTAAAACAATTCCGTTAAATTTTTTCCTTCTGGCATAAAGAGCAAGTGACAAAACCCCATTGACAGGTCTCAGCTCACCTTTCAAAGATAGCTCACCCACAAAAAGAAGCTTTTTGTCAATTTTAGGTTTTAACTGCCCTGTGGCCAGCAAAATTCCCAAAGCTATCGGTAGATCAAAAAGGGGACCTTCTTTTCTGATATCAGCTGGCGCTAAATTAACTACTATTCGCTGTAAGGGAAACTCAAACTCTGAATTTATTAAGCTAGCTCTGACTCTTTCCTTGGCTTCTTTAACTGCCGTGTCTGGCAAGCCAACAATGTTAAAATTTGGCAAACCCCGGCTAACATCAACTTCAACTCGAACTTCAAAAGTTTCTAAACCAAAGACCGATGCCGTTAAAACCTGAGCAAACATAGCGCCCCTCCTCAAAATCTAACACCAAAATTTGCTTTATATTAAACCACAAATTTCTAACAAAAAAAATCAATCAAAAGCATTTTCGATATGCTCAATAAGATAAGAAGTCTTGTCTTTGATTACAGAAATCACATCGAATCTTACTGAGCGATATCCTTCATTTGTCTTTTGGAGAAACTCGGAAGCTAAAATTTTTATTTTTTCTTGCTTTCTCGAGTTAACCGATTCAAAAGGCTTCATTATATCGGAATTTTTACGGGTTTTGACTTCAAAAAAAACAAGAGTCTGATCTTTCTTTGCCACAATGTCAAGCTCCCCAAAGCGAGATCGAAAATTGCGAGCTAAAATCCTAAAGCCCTTTTTTCTCAGATAACTCACTGCTGTTTCTTCCCCCCAGCCGCCTAACTTTTTCATAATCTTTCTACTTTTTCTTAAAAAAATTAGGTTTCAAAAAACAACGACGGTGCAGCTTACACGGACCATATAAC
>CALKMS010000041.1 GCA_938091145.1 uncultured bacterium | reverse complement strand
TAAAGTCGTCGCTTTCCCTGGTTGAACATTTGAGGGTGGGGAGAGATTTGGGAGCTGATTTTGTGGTTACTCACCCTGGCAGCAACTCAAAGCTTGGTTTTTCTGCTTATAAGAAGCTATTATTTGAGAGTCTGGAGTTTATTTTTGACCGTTTTTTGGAGAAAAAGCCCATTTTGCTTTTAGAGAATGTAGCTCAAAGAGATTCGAGTTGCTCCTCTTTTGCTAATTTGGCTAGACTGGTAAGTGAAAGCAAATTTTCTGACCATTTGGGGATTTGTCTCGATACCTCTCATGCTTTTGCTGCTGGTTACGATTTATCAAAACCATCTGGCTGGAAGAAAATTTTGACGGAACTTGATGCAAATGATAACTTCGATTGTTTAAAGCTTATTCATGCCAACGATTCTTATTACCCACTTGGCTCTGGTCGGGATAAGCACGCTCACTTAGGACAGGGCAAAATTGGTGAGTCAGGTTTTTGTTATTTAGTAAGCGAGCCGCGTTTTGCCCAACTTGCTTGCATTCTGGAAACGCCAAAGATGACTCTTAAAGATGACTTGATGAATCTCAAATTTATTCGGAGCTTGGTAAAGAATTCGGTTTTGGAGAGTGGTGGCAAAAGCTCTGTTTATGGTTAAAGGGTTTGTTTTTGATGTTGATGGAACATTAGTTAATAGTAATAGTCGTCATGTTGAGTGCTGGCAAAAAGCTTTTGAGTTGGTTGGAGTAAGTGTTGGAAAAGACAAAATTAAAGGCTTAATTGGCAAGGGAGCTTGGCAGATAGTTGATGAAGTATTAGGCTCTGATGTTGAAAAAGAGAAAAAAATCAAAGTCATTGAAGAACATACACGAAATTTTGAAAAAGTAATTGGCGAAGTTAAAGCTTTCCCAGGTTTGTTTGAGCTTTTTCAAGAGATCAAAAAACGAGGCCTTTTGATTGCTTTAGCCACTTCAACTAAGGCTCAATTTGTTGAGGATTATTTAAAGCGGTTTAAAATTAAGAGCTTGGTCGAAGCGTACACTACTGTAGAAGAAGTTACTCGTCACAAACCTCATCCAGAGGTTTTATTGAAGGCTGCTGAGAAGATAAACTTAAAAGCTGAGGAGGCTATCGCAGTCGGTGACAGTGTTTGGGATATTCAAGCGGGTAGGCGAGGCGGTTTTAAAGTAGTAGCTTTGTTAAGTGGAGGAATTAGTAAAGAAGTTTTGATGAAGGAAAAGCCCGACTGGCTTTTTAAGGATTTAATCGATCTCAAGGAAAATCTTGAGTTGCTACTGAAAAGAGGTAATGGTAAAAAACCTGTTTTTGAAAATCAATAAGAGGCAGTTTTGTTTGACTTAAGATTCAAGGAGTCCAAAAGAAGTTGAAGTGAAAGCCAATTAAGTGTTTATTTTTGATTCGTTTGGTTTGGCGAATTTTATGTAGCCGAGAAAAAGGAAATTATCAAACCAATGCTAACAATAATAAAGCGATACTCATCGTCTTCGCTGGTGAAACTTAAAATGATGCTGTAAGCGAGAGTAAAGACACCACCGAGAAAAGCCCATCAGAGATTATTGAGAGCTTGTTGAGCAACCGCAGGCTGATGGTAAGAATAATTAAGGGGAAAAACCAGGGAGATTAAGGAGACATTCGGTTGGAGAGAAACACTTTCTTTTCATAAACCTTCATTTCTTTATCAAATTTTGTTTCTGCTTTTTTTATTTCTGGAGTTTTAGTTGTACAGGATCCACTCCAGCTATCTCCAGGATTTTTGGGTAGTTAGGCTCTTTTGGTTTGGGATAAAAAGTGTCGAGGCCCACACCGACGAAAAGAACAACCAGCAAACCAATGAAAAAGGTATAAATCAATTTTATCATGGCAAAAATTTACTATTATTTTGAAGAAGTATCAAATTTTACAAAATTTTTAAAATTGTTGGTTTGTTTCGTAATTTTGCTTTTATTGGGGTTAGGGATTTATAATTTTTTCACCATATAGGTGTCTTCAAGGTGGTAGCCAAGGTTTCGGTAGTATTCTCTTACTCCGATGCCGGAAATTACAGCAATTTTTTTAAGTCCCCATTCCTTTTTGGCAATTCTTTCCGCTTCCAAAAGAAGTTTTTTACCTAGACCTTGGTGCTGGAAAGCTTTGCTTCTTTTACCAATCGGCAGGGTTTCGCCGTAAATGTGGACTTCTCTAACGATGGCTGATCCATTAAGCGATTTAAATGCGGGTTTTCCGCAATTTTCTAAATAAGCTGGACGTCGAAGCCGGAGAAACGCAACTAGATGTTGCCTCTCGGTATCTTCGTAACTCAAAAAAACCTCTTTCCCTTTGGAAGCTTCATAGTCTTCACGAAAGAGTTGGAGGTTAGTGATCAATTTTTCTCTTGGTTCGCGACAGCGAATACAGTTGCATTTTAATCCTTGCTTCTTTAGTTCAGCTTGGACAACCTGGCGTAGATTTGAAAGATTGACACCGGCTTTTATCTGAAAAGAAGGAATGTCGCGGAAGAGGCGAGAAATTCTTAGGTAATAGGGCACGATTTTTTTAATCTCTATCAAAAGTTCTACCATTTCCTTTTGTTCGATGGGTTTAAACACGCCTTTTTTCCACCACTCATAAAGCTCGGAATTTTCTACCACCACACATGGATAAATTTTTAAGTAGTCCGGCTTGAAGTCAGGGTGAGTAAAAACTGTTTTAAACATTTCCAAATCTTTTTTTGGGTTGCTGCCAGGCAAACCGGGCATTAGATGATAGCCAACTTTAAAGCCTGCCTCTCGAAGTAAAAAGGTAGCTTTAATAATTTCATCAACAGAATGGCCTCTTTTTATTAGCTTTAAAATTTCATCATAAATTGTCTGAACACCCAACTCTACTCTTGTTACCCCGAGTTTTCTTAAAGCAACAATTTCTTTTTGAGTAATACTGTCGGGTCGGGTTTCGACAGTTAAGCCAACGCAGCGAGAGGGGGCACTTTCGTTTGTTACTTGAGCTTTTTCTAAAGTTGGCGAACTGTGACCATTTAAAGCATCCAGAGCTCTTTTAATAAATTCTTTTCTGTATTTATAGCTTAAGTGAGAAAAGGTTCCACCTAGGATAATGAGTTCGATTTTGTCGGTTGGATGTCCGTTAACTTTCAGCGAGTGGAGACGGGTTTCAACTTGTTTTTTGGGGTCAAAATTACACATTATAGCTCTTCTTACTGCTGGTTCGGTGGAAAAATAGCTTTTGGGCATTTCTTTTTCAGTTGGACAGTAAAGGCAGGTGTTTTTACAAGAGAGACCGGCAGTAAGAATAGCAACAGTTGCGATTCCTGAAAGACTTCTTACGGGGTTAAATTTGAGCACTTTTTCCAAGGTGTCGGATTTTTCAACTATTTTTTGTTTCAAAAGATTCTGATAGGCTTCAAATAGCTCCGGACCTTTAGGAAGAGGAAGACCGTACTTTTTTAACGTATCTCTTTCAATCTGTAAAAGCTCTTTTTTTGAGGTTACTTTTTGTTTTAAAGCCTCAAGTACGATTTCTTGGGCTATTTTAGAATTAAGTGTTTTCATGATTTTAATTTTACCTTGAAAAGCCAAGCAAAAAAATGGAAAGTGTAGGCGAAAGACTGAGGGAATTAAGTT
>CALKMS010000040.1 GCA_938091145.1 uncultured bacterium | reverse complement strand
GTAGCCTGGCGGAAGGTTAAAAACTTAGCTGAGCAAAAGAAGATAGAGATAGCAAAGAATATCCGAGTTGCCCGTTTGATAGGAGAAAAAGAAAGTTTGGAAAAATTAGTTTTGATATTGCTTGACAACGCTATTAAGTACACCCCTTCAGGCGGGAAGGTTTGGCTGGAGGTTGGCAGGCAACCCCGTGAGGTTTTTATAAAAGTGTCAGATACGGGGATTGGCATTTCCGAAGAAGACATTCCTCACATTTTTGACCGCTTTTACCGGGTTGAGCCCTCTCGTTCCAAACTTGAAGTTAGTGGTTACGGGCTCGGCCTTTCCATTGCCAAAAAAATTGTCGAAAGGCATAGAGGGAAGATTCAGGTTAAAAGCCGATTAAACGAAGGAACAACTTTTACCGTTACCTTTCCTTTAGGAGCCCTCTAAAAAGTTTTTTAGAAAAATTTTCTTGAAAACCTCTTTTTTTCAGCTCCCTTTCAGTTTCCAGGCTTAAAGTAATAATTACCAGCTGTTTTATTTAGCTTGAGAAAGGAGGTGTGAAAAACGAAGAAAAAAGGTTTAATCGCCTTAGCGTATCGGGTCTCTTATTGCCTGGGGTGTTAATTGGCGGCGGTGTGGTTTTAGCTAAGACTACTGCTTCATATCCTCTGATTGTTCAAAAGCTGGCTGAGCGTTTTAATCTTCAGCCAAAGGAGGTTAATAAAGTTTTTGAAGAAGTTCGCCAAAAGCGCTGGCAACAGAGAGAAACCTGGTTTAAAGAAAGGCTAAACGCCGCGGTCAAAGCTGGAACGATTACTAAAGCCCAGAGAGAGGCAATACTTAAGAAACGAACTGAGATTCAAAAGGAAATGGAAGCTCTAAAAACGAGCAATCTAACTCCTCAGCAAAGGTTGGAAAAGATGGCAAAGCTCAGAGAAGAAATGTGGAGCTGGGCTGAGAAAAACAAAATAGACCTTTCCCTTTGTTTGGGAGGTGGTTTTGGGCCTGGCGTTGGCCAAGGTAAAGGTGGCCAAGGTTTTGGTGGTGGATTTGGACGAGGAAACGGAAGTTGCCCAATCCCTTTTGGTCAGCAATAATTCCCCTTTCTAATTTCTGGGCCTTCCTACCCCTTGCTGCCCTTCGGGGAATTTCCCCGAAGGGCATTTTTTCAGCTTGTTTTCAGCTTTGCATTATAGACTGGTAAATAGATGGATAATTTAAACTGGTATTTCGTAAGAAAACCGGGAAGGTAGTGATTATTTTAAAAGGGAGGTGATAAGAGTGTTAGCTTTGTGTTCCGCAGGGATTTTCAGCGCCTTTGGACGCTCTTTTAGTTTTGGCGGCCGTGGCTATATGATGCCTCACGCTTTCGGTTATGGAGGTTACAGTGGTTTCTTTCCTTTTTATGGTCTTATCCAGTTGATCGTTGGCGTAGGCTTAGTAGTGGTAATTGTCTATCTAGTGTTAAGAGCTTTCGATAAAGAAAAGCCTGACGCGGCTTTTGAAAGTCGGAAAGCTCTTGGAATTCTTAAAGAGCGGTATGCCAGGGGTGAGTTAACTGAAGTTGAGTTCAAGAAAATGAAAAAAGAGCTGCTGAGTTAGCTCAAGTAGGCATTGGATTTTTTAAAGGGGCTGGCAAAGCCCGCCCCTTTTTGAAAGTGAAAGATTTTTTAAAAGCTGTTATAATAGCGAGAAGATGTATATAGTGTTAATTGAGCCGCGGGCACCAGGTTTCAATGTTTTTTCGGGGATTTTATTACCGCGCTTAGGTTTGCCTATAATTGGCAGTATTCTCAGGTCTTATGGTCATCAAGTAAAAATTTTCTGCGAAGAAATCAAGTCTATCAATTGGGACGAGGTTAGGAAAGCTGATTTAGTCGGGATTTCTTCCATAACCTCTACGGCACTGCGCGCTTATGAAGTTGCTTCTCGCGTCAAAGCATTTGGCAAACCTGTGGTCATGGGTGGACCCCATGTTACTTTCTTGCCTGAAGAAGCCTTAAAATACTGCGATTTTGTGGTCAGAGGCGAAGGGGAAGAAACTTTTCCTGAGCTAATCGAAGCTATTGAAGGAAAGCGTCCGTTAGAAAAAGTAAGGGGAGTTTCTTATAAAATCAAAGAAAAAGCAGTTAACAATCCATTGCGCCCCCTAATTACTAATCTCGATGAGCTTCCTCGGCCTGACTTGAGCTTGATTGAAGGTAACGAAAAGATAAAAGTGGCACCTATTATGGCTTCTCGTGGTTGTCCTTATAACTGCTCTTTCTGTTCGGTTACCAAGATGTTCGGGCGGGCTTATCGGGTGCGTTCAGTTGAAAATGTGTTGAAAGAGCTTAAAGAAATTAAGCAAAAAGCAGTCTTTTTTTATGATGACAACTTCACCCAAAACCGAAAGCGCCTTTACGAGTTCTGCCAGGCGATAATTGAAAGTGGGGTGAAAAAGATCTGGTCAGCTCAGACCAGAATCGACATAGCTGATGATTTTAATCTTCTCAAACTTCTGAGGAAAAGCGGATGCTCTCTTTTTCATATTGGATTTGAGTCAATAAATCCAGAGACCTTGAAGCTCTATCGTAAGAAACTTGACCCACGCGGCTACCTGGAGGCAATAAAGAAAATAAAGAAAGCTGGTATCGACATACATGGAATGTTTGTTTTAGGTTCTGACGCTGACACGGTTCAGTCTATTAGAGAGACGGTTAAATTTGCTAAAAAAGCCCATCTTTTTTCAGCTCAGTTTTTGATTTTAACCCCACTGCCCGGCACTCCTTTTTTTGCCGAGCTTGAAAAGAGAGAGCAAATCTTTACTAAAGACTGGTCTTTGTATGATGGGCATCATGTTGTCTTTCAACCGGCGAAAATGAGCGTCTGGGAGCTTCAGCTGGAGTCGGTGAAAGCTTTTCTTAAGTTTTATTCGCGACGGGAGTTTTTTAAAAATGTAGCTGCTTTTCATTGGGTTAGAGCATATTACTTGGCAACAGCTCGGAAAAAAATCAAAGGTTGGGTGAAGCAAAATAGTGAGTTTATGAAGTTGCTTGAGAACTTTACCTTTGAGCGGCGGCTAAACAGCTCGCTTTCTTAATTTGCCGCTTTTTGTTTTTGTTAAACATTAATTTTCATTAAACATTAAAGTTAACGTCGGTGTATGGTAAGCTATTAATTTGTAATCTTTATTCTCCTTAGAGTTTGAGCTAATTCGTCTTTAAATTTTAAAGTTTTAAGGCGAGGCCGGTTTGAGTTTTTACCAAAAAGAAATTAGCGAAGTTTTTGAGGAGCTGAGCACAAATTCACAAGGACTCTCTTTTGAGGAAGCTCAAAGCCGACTTCAGAGATTTGGCTTCAACGAACTGGTAGAGAAAAAGAAAAAGACTCCTTTCCTGATGTTTTTGAATCAGTTCAAAGACTTCATGATTTTAGTCCTTATTACTGCCGCTATGATCTCGGGTTTTTTAGGGGAGTGGCCAGATACCATAGCTATAATCGTGATTGTCATATTAAACTCGGTTATCGGATTTATCCAGGAATATCGGGCCGAAAAAGCAATGGAGGCTTTGAAAGAAATGGCTGCTCTGACAGCTGTTGTGGTAAGAGAAGGGCAAATAAAACAGATACCGGCGAAGGAATTAGTTCCGGGAGACCTCGTTTTGCTTGAAGCTGGAAATATAGTTCCCGCTGATTTAAGGCTTATTGAAGCAGCTCAATTAAGAATTAGCGAGGCCGTTCTCACTGGAGAGTCAGTACCGGTGGAGAAAGAAACAAAGATTCTGACTGAAAAAAACTTGCCGCTTGGCGATCAAAAAAACATGGCTTTTAAGGGCACTATCGTGACCTGCGGACGGGGAAGTGGGGTAGTGGTAGCAACAGGTATGCAGACAGAAATAGGCAAAATTGCCACTTTACTGCAAAAAGAAGAGGAAGTAAAGACGCCGCTTCAAAAAAGGCTTCAGGCTTTTGGAAAAAATCTTTCTTTTTCAGTTCTTGCTATTTGCGCTTTTATTTTTATAATTGAAGTTCTCGTCAAGGGTGAGGAAATATTAAAGATGTTTTTAACTTCAATTTCTTTAGCAGTTGCCGCCATTCCCGAAGCCTTGCCGGCAGTGGTAACCATTTCTTTAGCCTTAGGGGCTAAGAGAATGGCAAAAAACAAAGCTTTGGTGAGGAAACTACCAGCAGTAGAAACCCTGGGTTCAGTCACTTATATTTGCACTGATAAGACAGGAACTTTGACTTTGAATCAAATGAAGGTAGAGGAGATCTGGCTCGGGGGGGAAAAGATTTATGCTTCCCGGTCTAAAGGTTCCGCTTCTAATGATAGCAATGGGCTGATGAACTCTTTATTGCTGGCCCTTTCTCTTAACAACGATGCAAAAATCAGCTCTACGGGAGAGATTTTGGGTGATCCAACTGAAACTGCGCTCTACTCTTTTGCCCGAGCACACGCTTTTGAACGTTTTGAAGTGGAGAAAAAATATCCACGAATAGCAGAGATACCTTTTGATTCGGAAAGAAAGTGCATGACTACAATTCACAAAATTGGGGAGAAAAACAGCACTTTTAAGTTTGTCTCTTTCACTAAAGGAGCCTTGGAAGTTGTGTTAGAAAAGGCAAGCAGGATGTTGAACTCCAAAAATGAAACGGTAGAGGTTGACTCAGAGAAGATTTTAGAAGCGGCAGAGCGGCTGGCAAATGATGGGTTGAGAGTTCTTTGCTTGGCCGTTCGTTACTGGGAGCAACTTCCTGATGATATTGCTTCGGAGACGGTTGAAAAGGACTTGACTGTTATTGGTTTAGTTGGGTTGCTTGATCCGCCTCGAGAGGAAGTAAAAGCTGCGGTCGAAGAATGTAAGAGAGCCGGGATAAAGCCAGTAATGATAACTGGAGATCATCCATTGACTGCTCGCACTGTAGCTCGAAGGATAGGAATTTTAGATGGAGATGGTGAAGCAGTGATGACTGGGAAGCAACTTGAGGAGCTTTCTCTTGAGGAATTTGAAAAACATGTCGAGCACATTAAAGTTTATGCGCGCGTTGCACCAGAGCAAAAGTTAAAGATAGTTAAAGCTTTGCAGGATAAAGGGCAGTTTGTAGCAATGACCGGCGATGGGGTAAATGACGCCCCTGCGCTGAAAAGAGCGGACATTGGAGTAGCAATGGGAATTACCGGGACTGATGTTGCTAAAGAAGCTGCACATATGATACTCCTTGATGATAATTTCGCTACGATAGTCCGAGCGGTTAAGGAAGGGAGGCAAATATTTGACAATATCAGGAAGTTTATTAAGTTTATTCTTGGTAGTAATGTTGGTGAAGTTTGGACAATTTTCTTTGCTCCTTTTCTTGGCATGCCTGTTCCTTTGCTTCCCATTCACATACTGTGGGTAAATCTGGTTACTGACAGCTTGCCCGCGATTGCCCTTACTCTTGAGCCGCCAGAAAAAGACGTGATGAGTCGACCTCCTCGTGACCCGAAAGAAAGCATTTTTGCGAATGGATTGGGAGTTTATGTTATCTGGGTTGGCTTGCTTATTGGTTTCCTTACTCTGTTCACTCAAGTGTGGGCAATTAGAACGGGCGATGCTCACTGGCAAACTATGGTTTTTAGTGTTCTCTGTATTAGCCAGCTCTGGCATGTTCTGGCAGTGAAATCAGAAAAAGACTCATTTTTCAAGCGAGGCATTTTTTCAAATCCGTTTTTGATTGGCTCTGTTTTACTGGTTTTTTTCCTTCAGCTGGCAACAATTTATCTTCCTTTTTTAAATCCGATTTTCAAAACTCAGCCACTAAGTGTTTCAGAGCTATTAATGGTGGTTTTCATTTCAAGCCTGACTTTTTTTGCGGTGGAAGTTGAAAAATTTATCAAGAGAAAAAGACAGAGTATTTAATCAGGATTTTTAGCTCTCGCTTTTAGTTTTCTGACTCTCGTTTCATATCGAATACTCAATAGCTGAACAAAAAGCGAGAAAAACATAGCGAAGTAAACATAGCCTCGAGGCAAATGATAACCTGTCCCCTCAGCTACTAATAAAACACCAATTAAAAGAAGAAAAGAAAGCGCTAAGATTTTGAGTGAAGCATGCTGGTTGATAAACTTGCTAACTAAATCGGCAAAAGTAACCATCACCACCATTGCCAGCGTAACTGCTGTAACCATTAAAAGAACTTCCTTGACCATTCCCACGGCGGTGATTATTGATTCCAGAGAAAAAATCACATCAAGGAAAACAATTTGAAAAACAATTGACCAAAAAGCAGCAGTTCGAATTTCAGGTGCTTCTTCTACTTCTAAAAGTTCAGTTTTGCGGTAAATTTCGATGGTTGCTTTGCTGATTAAGAAAAGCCCGCCTCCTAACATTATTATTGCTTTAGCGCTAAGGTCTAGATTAGCCAGGGAAAACAAGGGTTTCTCCAGTCGGATAATCCAGGAAAGGGTTAGTAGCAGTAAAATCCGCAAGAGTAAAGCTACCGACAGACCAACTTTCCTGACCAGGCTTTGCTTATCTTCGGCAACTCGGGTGCTAACAATTGCAATAAAGACAATGTTGTCAATGCCCAGAACAATTTCCAGCAAAGTTAAAGTGGCAACAGCTATCCAGCTTTCCGGTCGCAAAAAAACTTCAAACATTTCTTACCTTTCTCTAAAGAAAAGCAGATTTCTCAAACTCCTCTCGCTGCTTGAATAATTTTACCGGAATTTAAGAAACATAAAAGTATAGTTTGATTAGAATTAAATTTTTGCCTTATAATTCGATAAGAAAATCTTTAAGCGGTGGATTAAATTGTCAAAGTTAGATTCACATATTCTAAAATTTTTCCGCCCTCTCCTCTTATTTACTCTCTTCTTGTTGAGTCTTAGTTGTTTGGAAAAAGGAACAGAGAAAAAGAAAAGACCAAGCGAAAAACAAAAAGAAGAAACCAAAACCACTGAAAAGGTAAGCCTGCCAAAACCGGCTGATCTGGTGAAGGTTGCTTTTGAGCCGAACCCTGTTGAGCCTAATAAAGCTTTAACCATCAGAGTAAAGATAGAAAAACCAACTGATGAAAAGTTGATGATGAGTGGGTCCCTGGCATTTCTTTATGAGAAATCAAAAAAAGTTATTGTTTGCGTTCCCGGTGCTTCTTCAGCCAGCCACACCAGCCTGCCGATTGAGGAGTCAGTTTCAGGCCTTGAAGGTACTTATTTCTGGTACAAAGCTAAGGATAGAGTTGAGCTTAGACCTTCAGGTGTTGATGAGTGGAGCGTGGGTTGCATTGCTCCCACTGACGAAAGCCTTTATTTTGTCAAGGTGATTGTGAAGAGTTCTTCAGGGGAAGAAGTCATTGAAAATCCTGATTGGATTTTGAAAGTTTTTCCGGAGTGGTGGGAGAAAAAAGAAAGCTATAATACGCCGGAAGAAGCGATTAGGGCTGATTTGAAAAAGGGTGTTGAAGAAGACCTTGGGGTGAGCGTAAAGGTAGAGAAAATTAAGGAGCGAAAGCTTTTGCCTGATGATCGCCGAGATAATCGTTATCTCAAACTTTTTTCAGTTGAATTCATCTTATCTCAAGATACCCCTGTTCTCCCTAAAGGCTCTCATATCCAATATTACTATGTCCTTCGCGAATCACCGGAGGGAAACTGGAAAGTGCTTGGAAGCGGCTCGGCTCCATAGTATTTTCTTAAAGTTTTTTTAGTTTAGGTTTATAAAATTTTCCCTGGCTATTGATGATCTTTTATTTTTTCGGCTTGCTTTCCTTTTGTCTCATATTAGCGCTATCAAATTCTCCCTTAGCCTTTTCTGCTATCGGTTAGTTTTTGGTTTATTTGAAAGAGCCAGATTTTATC
>CALKMS010000039.1 GCA_938091145.1 uncultured bacterium | reverse complement strand
TCTTTCTGAGTAGCTTTTAAGACCCCACTCTGTAAGAAATAAAAACTCTCCCTCCGAGAAATTGAAGTAAGAAAAAAAGGCTCAAGTGAAACTTCTTTTTCCTCCGAAAAAAAACTCAAAAATTCCTGACTTTGCTTCACTTTTTCCTCTAAAGCTTCTCCAACAGCTGGTATGCACTTGTTACAGTCGCCTGGAGAAAGAACCACCTTCTTTGTTCCTTTTGAAAGTGAAAGAAGGATTTCTCCCACATCAAGCCAGCCTAAACAAGAAGGAAAGTTTTCCTTTAAAGATTGAGAGCAGAAGTAAATAAAGTCCTTACCCCTTTTGAGCCCCAGGGGAGAAAAGGAAAGTTTTATTGCTTCACCAGGACAAGCTGAGTAACAGAGTCCACAAAAGACGCACTTTTCTTCATCTATCCTCGCTCTATCCGAAAGGAGAGAAATTGCCTTCGCCGGACATACTCGAACACATTTTTCACACCTTAACTGCTTAAAGCGGCGGAGACAGCTTCCTTTCTTTACCTCAACTTTTTCTAAATAGAGAGGGGCAAAAATCTTATATCAACCCCCTTATACTTTCTCAATTTTGACAAAAGTGTCGTAAAAAGAAGCACTACCACCAATCATGTCAGAAAGACAAACGTCCTTAAGGGCAGGGTCAAGGAGCATTAGAGGATTAGGAGATAAACCTTTTCTTCTTCTTTCGTCTCCTTTAATCGTCTCGCCATCAACTTCTATGTCACTGCCGCCATATGCCCAGTGACCATAATGATGAGAAATTACAACCACACCTGGTCTAACTCCTTCTATGACTTTCACTCTTCCTTTCACTTCGAGCCTTTCACCGTTGCCCAAATCCACAATTCCTTGAGGATTAGAAGAAGATGTAAGCTTTACCAAATCTCCGTCTTTCAAGGCGAGCTTTCGTGCATCCTCGCTGTTCATAAGGACATAATTTTCAGGCTGGATTGAAAGAGTCCAGTAAATCCCAGGCGTCCGTGATTGAGTGTGGAAAATTTCCTTATAAGTTATAAGATTAAATTCATACCCGTCCCCTTTGATTTCTCTTCCTTGAAAATCTTTAATTGGCTCATAAATGGGCAAGGGGGAGAAATTTTTTCCTGTTCCTGGATGCTTTGCCTTTCCCACATCTTCCAGATAGAAGCGCAAAAAACTCTTAAAAGCGTGATGAAGATGCTCCCCTTCATAAGCTTTCTCGAATGCCTCGTATCTTCCGCCTCGATTAAGCACATAGATAACTTTTCTCCACTCATTCTCTCTTAATGCTTTTTTCCACTTTTCAGGGTCAAAAACGGCTTTTGGCAGGTGGCGACGGGATTTTATGAAAAGGTCAACTTCCTCATCGCTGGCATCAGGTACTGTCTCACCAGGCTTATCCCCAAAAGCAATGTTAGCAGCAAGCTTCAAATAGTAATCCTCAGGACGATTAAAATCCATTCCTGGACCGAAACCGTCTTTACCCACTCCCGATAGACCCAGTTTTTTTGCTATAGCCAACAAGACAGATTCCAGACAAATAGGCATTTCTTCTCCATCTACTTTTACAATCTCTGGAATAGGAGGAGCAGCTGGATTTCGGACTTTACTTATCTTGCTTTGCACATCAGGAACTGTATGGGGAAACCCCCACCTTTCAAGATAGGTAATATCGGGAAAGACATAATCAGCATACATAGTAGTCTCGCCAATTAAAATGTCACAGGAAATAATTAAGGGTATTTTGTTAGGGTCCCTGAGGACTTCTATAAACTTATTTCCTCCCGGGCAGGAATAAAGAGGTGTGCCTTTGTGGTTAAAGAGAACCTTGATAGGATAGGGATAACCTTCGCCAGCAGAAGGAATAACTTCTTGATAGACGTTTTTAGTTAAAGGATACCAAGGTCTTTTAGCCGGATAACCTTCAAATAAAGTGCTTTCCTCATATTTTTTATCTTCTCTCGTTATAGGCACACCAAAAGCAGTGAGTTTGCCTGGATGGAGTTCTTTCATTTTATAAGGTGGCTCTTGTCCTTCTTTATCTCCCATTTCATACCAGTGACCACCTCCTTTAGAAAGACCACCTTTCCAGTCCACATTTCCAATAAGAAGATTGAGGGAAATTATTGCTTGAGCATTGTAAAAACCGTTTGTGTGCTGGACAGCCCCACGATAAAGTTCAGCCACAGCTTTCTTTCCATGAGAGGTAAATTCGTCTGCTAATTCTTCAATGATTTCCTTCTTAACCCCGCAGATGTTAGCATACTCATCAAGTCTAAGGGAGAAAGCACTTTCTTTAAGAAGCTGAAAAACCGATTTTACTTTAATCCCGTTTACAATGGTATCCACAAAGAGATCGCCCTCTACAGGCGGTGAAGGGTCGTCCTTTATAGGGTGAACAGCAAAGAGCTTTCCTCCTCGCATAACTACAAACTTGAAATCTTCCCCCAATCCCACTTCTTTAGCTCTTAAATACTCAGTCGGCTTGCCATTTTCTATTTTGACAAGATAAGTAGCATCGGACCAAGATTTTTCATCGTCTGCATTCGCCGCTGCTTTGTTAGCATTCTCTAAAAACTTCTTATCGTAACGATTGTTTTCAATAATCCAGCGAATCATACCTAAAGCAAAAGCAGCATCAGTTCCCGGTTTAATCGGCACCCACCACTTAGCCTTAGCTGCCGTCTTAGAAAGCCTGGGATCAACAACTGCATACCTAAACCCTCTTTCTCTTAACGAGTAAGTAACTTTCTCAGCCATAGGAGTAACACCAAAATTAGCTTCAAAAGCTCCCGTGCCAAAAAAGATAACAAACTCTGAGTTGAGAAGGTCTGGTTTCATATGTGTTTTACCTTTATCCCACTTCCATTTGCCTGCTTTCTCGTCAAACTTATATTCAGAGGTCATTCTGTCATAAGCAATATGATGGCTCTGTTCACAAATGGTAGTATGTTCAAACCAGTTTATGGACCCGAAACTATCCTTTACGATTCTTTGAGAAAACTCCTTTCTTCCGTGTTGAATGCGCCCTGCCATAAACACAAACTGGTTGTTTTTAGGGCCCAAATCAGGGTGATTTGGATCAATTAAGGTATGAAGGTAGTTTTTGTATTTCTTTTGGAAATCAGCCACCGACATTTCCTTTTTTCCAACTTTCTTTGCGTCTACCTCCATATCCTTAAAAATTTTTGCATCACGCAAAGCAAAAATCTCTTTAAGACCCGGGATAACTTGATCCTCCCCAATATCGGCAAAAAGTTTTCCGCCTTCCACAATCTCAGTTATCGCCTGTTCAAAAGAGATAGTCTTCCACTTATTAGAACCTCTTGGTCCATTTCTTTTAAGTACTTTTACCAGTCGATAAGGGTCATAAATTATTTGAACGCCTGCTTGACCGCGTGGACACACTTTCCCATCCAGATCAGACATATCTTTAGGAGATATTTCATAGCTAATATTGGGAATCATGTTCTGAGCGCTGTAAGGATTTCCATCTATTTTCACTATCACACCATCAAGAAGCTTGACTTTTAAGTCGCAGGAAATATGACACTGTAGGCAAGTTGTATAGATAATATTTTCAGGTTGGCTTAAGGGATAGACAAAATCGTTTTTTCCTTCCGCTGCTTGAGCAATATCAGATAGCTTATTAAAAGCTCTGCCCACCTGAGACACTAAAAGCGTACACCCGCCCAAAAAAGCAGTAGTTTTTAAGAAATCTCGACGGGTAAACTTTGCTCTCCTGTCATCTCTATTTATCTCCATCATTATTATCCCTCCTTTACTGTTAAATGTTTTTCGCTAGGAGAAAACAACGGTAGCGCACTAAATCCAATAGCAAAAAGAAGAAACCACAATCCTACGAGGAAAGCTGTTACTGACCACTCTGAAAGCGTTGGCGAATATTGAAAAGCAAGCTGAACTTCCTGGTAGGCCGTCTTAATCCCCGGTATCAATTCAGTTACAAATCCGGGCAAAACAATATTCCAACGAACTCCCACAAATCCTATAGCTGAAACTAAAGCGGCAAAACCAACCCATCGAGGACTCTTTCCTTTTACAGCCAGGATAAGAGCAGGACCAACTAAAGCCATACCCACACCCATAATCCAGAAAGTAAACCAGTAAGGTCCAAATAGCTGCGCAAAAAGAGGTTCGGCATGCTCTGGGGCTCCTGGATAAAGGGCTACTAAAATTTCGGCTATTTCCATTAGAATATCGACAAAAAGAAAAATTAAAACTAGATGTCCTAACTTTATAACAACTTCACGGTATTCCCCCTTACCGTCAAGTAAAAAGGCTACAAGCGCAGTAAGAAGAGCTCCCCCTGAAGCAAGCGCTGAAATTAAAAACATAATTGGAAACAAACCAGTATACCAATAAGGATGGGCTGCAACAACAGCAAAAAGAGCCCCAACGCCTCCATGAAACGCAATCGCCACTGGAACTCCAATCGTCCCCAAGATTCTCACTCTTTTAATATCTCTTTCGTAAGAAGCCTCACTTAAGTCCTTGCTACCAAATGAAAGGAGACGGCCTAACACCCCCCGAATTCCGGGTTCAGAGCTCATTCGAACAAGATCACGCCGCATCAAAAACAGTATCTCACCCAAGAGAATTAGAAAGTAAGTTGAGTACAAAATACCCATCCAGACCATAGGAGAACTAAAGTTGGCGCGGACAAAGAACTTATAAACTCTAAAAATGTGTCCCAAATCTAAGGAAATGAACAAGAGTGCCACCACCAAGCAAACCAGAGCAGTAAATAAAGCCAATTTTCCAACCTTTTCCAGTTCCTTAAAACCAAAAACATAAATCATCGAGGAGATGAGAAAGGCACCAGCAGAAAGACCAATGAAGTAGATATAGAAAACAACCCAGAGTGCCCAAGGAGTCGCTGAGCCATATCCCGCGTGGAGATGGCCATTTACAAATCGATCGACTAGACCAGGAGCTCCAAAAAGTAGCCCCAAAATTGCCAGCACTAATAAAATTTTGACTTTACTGCTCACTTTTCTCACCCCCTAAAGCAGATAATAAACACTTGGTTCAGTTCCAAGATCCTCTTTAAGCCGCATCACATTCCCCTCGCTAACAAGTTTTGATACCAGACTCTCCCCATCGTCTAAATCACCAAAATACCGAGCTCTACCGAGGCAAGTAACTATGCAGGCTGGAAGCATTCCTTTTTCCACGCGATGCAAACAGAAGGTGCATTTCCGAGCATTTCCCACCGGCGATTCTTCGCTTCCTGGTTCGCGCTCCCATTCCCTCTCATACTCAAAATTAGGAGCAGTCTCATATGGCTGTATCTCTGGAGTTCCCCGAGTATAAAAATCACCTTTATCAAAATATCTTGCTCCATATGGACAGGCAGAAAGACAATAACGACATCCCACACAGTGTTCGTAATCAACAACTACAACTCCGTCAGGACGTTTATAGGTAGCAGTAGCCGGACACACTTTCACACATGGAGGCTTCTCACACTGCATACAGGGTCTTGGAACAAACCTTCTTGTTACATTAGGGTATGTTCCAATTTCTTCCTTTAAAACAATGTTATAAACTACCCCAGGCGGTGTTTTGTTTTCTGCCTTACAAGCCACTGTGCAAGCATCACACCCGATACACTTTCCTACATCAATCACCATAACCCAGTGTCTTTCCTCAACCGGTTTCTCCAAAGCTCTCTTTAAGTCTTCTCTCATCCTGGAAATAACATCAATTTTGCTCAAAACTTGCATTCTCCACCCCTCATATCTCTTTTCCCATTTTTCCATCCCCCCTCTAAAACAAATAAGTTTATTAAGAACCAATAGTATCATATCGAGAACGAATTGTAAAACAATTAGAACGAGTTGTCTAGAAGTTTTAAAAATTTTTTCGAATTTTTTATCGACGCAGTTTATCTAGGTAGTCGTTTTATGTTTAAAATTTTTCTCAAAACAGGAATTTGCTTTCGAC
>CALKMS010000038.1 GCA_938091145.1 uncultured bacterium | reverse complement strand
TTTTCCTGACTTTCTGCAATAAAGGTTCAATTTCTTTTTCAAATTTTAAAAACTCAACCTGACGCCTTCTAACACCTAGAGGCAGATCGCGTGCCACAATTAGGATATCTAAATCTGAATCCGGACTAGGTGTTCCCCGCCCAACTGAACCAAAAACCACCACTGAAACAAGCCTTTCCCCATAAAATAACCTCAAGCCTTTAAGAATTCCTTCTAAAACTTCTTCATAAACTTCTTTCACAAGCTCATTATATCACTAAACTATAAAGTAAAAGTTCAAATAATTAAAATTAGAAAAGTTTTTTGCCTGTTCCTGTTTTTCATAACGAAAACCTAAAAAATTTGGCAACCAAGCGCAGAAATTTCAGAAAAGTAAATAAGATATGAACTTAAAAATCAGGACCCTGAAGCTATTTAATTTTTTTCCGTTTAGTGCTATAATTAGGTTGTAACAATTATTACTAACAATTATTACAATTGAAGGAGTGATTATTGATGAAAGCAAAAAATGTAATGACAACCTTAGTTCACACTGTTAAACCAGATGATAAGGTAGGTAAAGCCGTTTACTTAATTTGCCGCCATAATATTGCCGGCCTACCAGTAGTTAATGAACAAAACAAAGTAGTTGGTGTGATATCTGAAAAAGACATTTTAAAGGCAATGTATCCAAGCTACGGTGAGTTTTACGAAGACCCAATCTCAGCCATGGATTTTGAAAAAATGGAAGAAAACTTTCAAGAAGTTAACGGATTGTTAGTAAAAGATATTATGACCTCACCTCCAATTACCGCTGGTCCCGAAACCCCAATTCTCAAACTCGGATCCCTGATGATTCTCAAAAAAATCCGCCGCATCCCAATTGTTGACGAGGAAGGGAAACTCCTCGGAATAATTAGCGAAGGCGATGTTCACCGCTCTGTCTTCCGATGCTACTTGCCCGTTAAAGAGTAAACCAACTTTTTAATGTAATTTCAGCAAAGTCAAAAGTAAACTGGCCAGGAAAAAAGACAAACGCTATCTTTAAAAAATTAATCTTTTATTTTAACAAGGCCTTTTCTAAAAATTAGATAACAAACGTAAATGCCATATTGTTTTGTCCACCTAAACTTTTCCATATTCCAAAAAATTAAAGTTGATAATTGAAATAACTTTATTTCGTTGAGCAGCATTTTTATGATTAACCACTAAAAATAGTCTGAATTCGAATAGGAAATAATAATGACATTTTGAAAATTGCTAAAAAAATCTGCCTGGCCTAGGTTTAAACTAGTAGCCAAAACACTCAACTTAATTCTAACCCGGCGCAAAATTTCTATTAAACCTTTTAGCAAGCCGCTGCAACAAATCTCTTCGAGACCTTATTGGATACAACTTATCTCGCTTTCTATAAGCAGAGAATAATCTTTGCTGCTCAATTTTCCCGTCTGCCAATACCTTTTTTCAATTTTTCTCAATAATTTTGTAAAGATCCTTAATTTAAATCATACAAAAACCTGACACATTCATTGGCTGTTCTAAAACTAATTGGGCCACCTACTATTTCTCTAATCTTTTCCAACGAGTTAATTAAATTAACAAAACTTTCTTCAAGACCATTTCCGCAAACGTTTTGCACATGGCCATGCCCTCTTATTTCAGGAAACAGAGGCAAAGGCTGATTTATTAGCCAGTTATAGCGATAATGTGGTAAATAATCCGGAGCAGGTGAAATATCCTGATCAGCCACCCAAAAACCGAGTTCCTTTAAAGCTTCATAAAGTCCATTTGAAGCTGCCCAGTAGGGAGCCTTAAAGCCCGGCACATAAAGATAGGAAAAAGAGCTATTTATCTTTTTCTTTGCTTCCTTTTTGCTCCAACTCTGGCATTCAAGGTAAGAGTGATAATTACCATGTAAGGCAAACTCCAAAAAACCAAGCTTGAGTAAACTTTCTAACCATTTCGCCGGCGCTTTAGTTGGAATTGTAAATAAAGTAATTTTAAACTCAGGAAATGATTCTTTTAACTTTTCCAGTAAATCAAGACGATGGTTGTCTTGAGCAAAATCATCAAGGTCCAGAGATACTATCGGTGGAGAATCGGTAGCGGTAACTAAAGCATAGTTTTCACCAAGAGGCCGAATGGGAAATACTTCTACAAAACGAAAGTAAGGCGAAAGCAAATCAATTAAGTCTTCTCGGTAGTAATATCTCACATGTTCTGGGTCCCTCACCCTATCCTCATACGGTAAAGTGAGCAGAAGACGCCCACCCGGTTTCAAAACGCGCCTGGCTTCTTTAATAAACTCCTCTGGATCATCAAGATGTTCCAACACCTCCCCCGCTGTAACAATATCAAAGCTGTTTTTTTGGAATGGCAAAGAATAAGCTGAGCTTACCTCATACGAGATCTTCCCTTGGTCCTTTTCGCGGTTGAAATTTATCGCCTTCTCAGAAAAATCCACCCCATATAAATCAACACCTGGCCTAAGTTTTTTAGTATAACGAAGAAACTCGCCCAAACCGCAGCCAACATCAAGCAGTTTTGATTTTGCCGGAACGAATTCCAAAATGGCCTGAAACCTATAAGGGTCAAAATCTTCTTTTTCATTCTCGATCTTATCATCATAACGTTTATTCCAATATTCAGGGGTGTTAATATTTTCTTCTTTATCAGATGAAGCGATTAAAGTTAATGATTCTTTATCTTTTTTGGTTTCCTTGTAGGATTTTTTGCTTTCGACTTCTTCCCTCTGCTTAAAATATTGAGGAAACTTTTTTTTCTGACCAGTAGTTGTGTCCATATGTTCTACTCTTATATCTTCTACATAGCCCATTAAGTAACCCTTGTTAATAACCTGACGAGAAAAACTCACATCCTGAGTTCCACTTAAAGTGTCGTTCTCATCAAATCGAAAACCATTATAAGCCGAGGAAGCCGAAATAACTGAAATCCCGCCTAAATGAAAAGTCAAACCAACTGGGTGACCAAGTAATTTGCAAGAGAAGTAACGAGGTACTCCTCCCTTGTGTTCAACAAGGCCCTCAACATACGGAGATAGAACCAAAACATTGTTTGAATAAATAATTAACTTAACCAGCTCATAAAGCCAATCGTCAGTTAAAATTTCACAATCGTTATCAAGCTTCATTATATAATCAAAATCATTACCAATAGCATCAAGCGCTTGATTTGACCCAATAGAAATTCCTTTGTTATCTTCGTTAAAAATTACTTTCAAATTATTTCTCTCTTTCATCATTCTCATAAGAAAATCTCGCGTTCCGTCAGTCGATCCCTGGTCAACAATGAAATGGGTATAAGGAATGTGAGTATATTTATCGAGCGATGTAAACATCCTTTCAGTGTACTCAAGCCGATCTTTGGTTAAAGTAAAAATAGCGATTTTCTGGTGTTTAGCCAAAACCGATGAAATAGCCTCAGCCCAGTGATTTCTAACCCAGCTTCCAGTTATTGAATCCTCCCGTTGAATGGCTTCAAACAAAACTTCTGGTATGTATACTCCAGTGTAGCCATTATCAAGCATAGTCAGCCAGAGATCCCAGTCTTGTAATCCCTTGATTTTCGGATCCCATCCAGGGAAATGTTCTTTTCTTATGAGGGAAGTGCAACTAATATAATTTGTTTTTCGTAAAAGCTCTGCATCAAAAGGTTGGGCTTTATGATATCCTTCACGCCAGCCAACCATTTTATAATCACAGTAAGCGTAGCTTGCCTTAGAATTTGAAGCCAAAGTCTCGACCATTTTTTCCACACATTGAGGGTATAAAATAGTGTCAGCATCAACAAAAAGAAGGTATTCGCCCTTAGACATCGCTACACCATTATTCCGAGCTCGAGGCGCCCCTTGATTTTCCTGCCTTACGATGTGGCAATTTACTTTGTCTCTTTCCGACAGGGAAGCTTTAAATTCTTTTAGCTTTTCAAAGGTCCCATCAGTTGAACCATCATCTATAACAATAACTTCAACTGGACTATAAGTTTGGTTAAAAATAGACTCTAAGGTCGTGCGAATATGTTCGCGACCATTATAAACAGGTAAAATAATACTTACCAACGGCTTTCCTTCGCTCAATTTTCAACCTGCCCTTCTTTTAAACATGAGCTAAACCTAAAGTTAACTTTTGATACCATTTAATCATCAATCTTTCAAAGTTCATTTGAAAATAACGCTGAGGCGAGTCAAGCTCGTCTGTTTTTGATTTTACCGTTTGACCCCAGTAGTGAATCAAGCGTGCCTCTGGCTGATATAAAACCTTGAAACCAGCCTCCCGCAATTTCAAATTGAAGTCGACATCTTCAAAATTGGCAATAATATAACCCTCATCCATTCCATCAACTCGGTCCCAGACTGTCTTAGTAGTTAAAAGACAGGCAGCTGTCACTGCCGGAACAGTTTCTAACTGATTGGCTTCTTCAATCTCTTCAGGAAAGCCAAAAAAACGATGAAAGGGCCAGAAATGAGGCATTGGCTGGTCGCGATGTTCAAAAACAATTCCGCAGTGCTGAAGAGTATAGTCAGGAAATATTAGTTTGGCACCAACCGCTCCAACACCTTTTTCCATAACTTCTTTTAGCTTGTCAAGCCAGCCTGCAAATGGAACAATGTCATTGTTTAAGAGGCAGACTAAACCGTAACGTGCCATTCTAACGCCTTGATTGCAACCAGCAGCAAAACCCTTGTTTGTCCTATTGTAAGCTACCTTTAGGTTTTTCTTTTTTTTCTCCATCTCTCGAAGATACTCTACTGTTCCGTCAGTTGAAGCATTGTCAACTATGACTAACTCATAGTTTTCAGTGGTTTCCTCCAGTTTTTCAACACACTGCTTAGTGTAAAAAAGATTATTATGAGTAAGCATAACTATCGAAACTGGACGCTCCTTTTTCATTCCAAAACCTCACTTAGCTTCGTTAAAAACTCCTCCCATTCCGTTTCCTCGTCTCGAAAAAAACAGTTTTCTTTCACCCATTCATTTAATTTTTGTCCTTCATTGGCTCTTTTTTCGTCATCCTTTATTAACTCTACCAATTTTTCCTCCCACTCTTCTTCCGTTTCTGCCAGATTGATAGGTGCTCCGTTTTCTGCCAATAGTTTATAAGGCTCGATATTTTGAGCAATCACAGCACTTTTCGCCAAGCCATACTCGTAACTCATCCGGCCAGATTTACACTGATTAAAGAGGGTGTTCTCTGCTGGTATTAAGCCAATGTCAACCACCCCTAAAGATATAAAGTAAGAAGAAAGAGGCAAAAAGTCAAACTTCACTATCTTCTCTCTTGGTATTCGCTGGAAATTTGGCTCACCCCCCCAGACCGCAAAATACAAATGATTAAATTTTTCAAATAAGCGATTGAGAACTTTCTCTAAAGAAGCAAGCTCATGTAAACTAAAAGGAGCTCCACCCCAACCAAGGACTACCGAATTATTAGTTAATCCAGCTTCCTTTTTCAAGTCTTCTTTCTTACCATCTTTTAAGTTCTCAAGAACTTCCAGACTAAACTTATTTGGTAAAACAAAAATGTTCTCGTTTAATCCCTTAATTTCATCTTTTAATCGTTGAGTTGGCACAGTCACTATAGTTGAACTCTGGATTACCATCTCCAGATAAGGACGCATCGAAGCATAGAAATTATAATTAGGATGATAAGGTGGAGGCTCAATGTAGGTGTCTAGGTCAAATATCATTGCCCGCGGTTGATCTCTTATCGCCAAACTTAAATCAAAAAGACTGCGGTCGGCAACTCGTTGAAAAAAGAAAGCTCTTCCTTTTTCGAAATAAGAAGGCTGAATTACCGCTGCTAAACGAGGATGGTAGCCTTTTTGGCGAAAATATCTCAAGGGAAAAACGAAACGATAAAAACTCGATGGACTGGCGTCCGGAATAAAAAAATAGGCATCATTTAAAATCTGAGCTGCAGTCCCATTTTTTAACATAGCGTTTAATGATAACGAGGTTTCAAAAAGTTAGCAACTATTGAAACAAACTCTTTGCAAATTTTTTAATTACATTCTTAAGCCCAGGGAACTATTTGAGACTCCAGCAAAACATTTAAAATCTCGTACGCATTTGATACTCGCCCAACTTTCAACTTTTCGGTTAGACCGAAATAGTTTAAGCAAGTACCACAAGCTAAAAGCTCTACTCCCTTATCAACAACTACTTGAAGAGCTTCTAAAACATCAGAGCCTTCGCAAGCCAGTTTTACCCCAGAGTTAATCAAAACTATTTTCTCAGGCAGGCTTTCATTTCCCGAAAGGGTATTGAGCAAGGCTTTAACCAAAACTTTACCGAGCTCCTCGCTACCTCGTCCTAAAGAATCAGTGGAAACCAAAAGAGTTTTTCCTTTAAGCAGTTTCCAGTTGCCAGTTTCACAGGTTATTTCGGCTGCTTCTGTTGTTTTTGAAGCTGAACTCTCAATTCCTTTCTTGAGCACCACCTTAAAGTCCCCATTTTCTTCTTTAATTTCTACCCGATAACCTGATTTTTCCCCAAAGCGAGCCACATTATCAGCTGAACCGCGATTATCAACCAAGACAACAATCTCTTTTTCTCCCTCATCAACAACCTTTTTAGTAAACAAAACTGGCTGGGGGCAAGGATATCCCCGAGCATCAACCTCTTTCATTCGCACCACCACCAATAGTTATTTTTCTTTAGCCAGGTTAAAGTAACCAACCAGCAAGGAAAAGATTATACCAACAATTACCGCTACCTTCCCGTAAATTAACACTCCAGTTGGACCAGTTGCTGGCGGAACAGGCGGGGGAAAGCCAACCAACATAAAATTATGAGCAACACCGGCTCCCACAATGTAGCCAAGAACAGTAAGTGCTGAGTCGCCACTACCCTGAGCCGCTAATACTAACTGCCGTAAAGGGCAGCCACCAAGCAAGACAGCGTTTAAACCGACTAAACTCATTCCTAAAAAATTCCACAAATGGTCGGTATGAGCAATTGGCTGACCAAAAAAACCAAGCTTAAAAAAACCAAATACCAGGTCACCAACTAAAACAGTAGCAAAGATAACAATAAAACCAATTAACAAATAAAACTCGCGAAAAAGAATTAAATCACGAATACCACCGGCAAAACACAAGCGAGTTCTCTGAGCTAAAAAACCAACCACCAAGCCAGCTACTAAACCAATCAGTGGCGGAACATGTTTTGAGCCTGGTCCCTCAGTAGAAAAAAAGATAGGTCCTCCAGCTTTAGCATTAAAAACGGGTTTAAAGAAAAGCAAAAGAAGTAAAAACAACATAATTAAAGGAAGAATATATGACTCCAGAGATGATGATTTTTTAGCTGCTCCTAAATCGAAATTGGATTTCAAGAAAACTGTCCCAATAGCAATACCAGCAATAAAGCCAAAAAGAGCGATTAATGCGTTAAGGTCTCCTCCAGCCAATCTTACAGTCATTCTCAAAGGACAACCAAGAAAAACTAAGGCACCAATCATCGAAAACATTCCCAGCATAAATCGGACTAAAGGCGAAGAGCCTGAAGTTGGTTTGAAATCTCTAAAAGCCAGAGCAGCAATCAACGCTCCAAAAACAATCCCAATTATCTCTGGCCTTAAATACTGAACAAGATTGGCACGGTGAAGGCCAATAGCTCCAGCAATATCCCTCTCAAAACAGGCAATACAGATTCCCATATTTGGCGGATTGCCTGCTTTTGTAAGATAAACAACTAAAGCACCGATAATTAAGCCAGTAATCCCCATTAAGCCATATTCTTTTTTCAATTAACCCTCACCTCCAAAAAATCCTTTTCTTGAAGCGTAAATAGCAGCGCCAAAAGCGCCAACTATTTGCGGCTCCTTCGGAACTATCACCTCCTTTTTGAGTTTTTCTTGAAGCAACTTAACCAGGCAAGAATTTTTTGCTACGCCACCAGCAAACAAGAGAGGTTCAACTACTCCAACTCTTTTTAGCAAGCCAGCTGCTCTTTCAGCAATGGAAGCATGAATGGCAAAAGCAATGTTTTCTCTTTCCTCACCCTCGTGAAGAAGTGAAACCACTTCTGACTCAGCAAAAACGGTACACATTGAAGAAACTTTTATCTTCTTTTTGGCTTTAAAAGCTTCACTTCCAAGTTCATCAAGAGAATATCCCAAAGCCTTAGCCATCACTTCTAAAAATTTCCCTGTCCCGGCTGAACACTTCTCATTCATTTGAAAGTCAATTACTTTCCCATCTTTGTCAAGTAAAATCACCTTAGTATCCTGGCCGCCAATGTCAAGAATAGTTCGGACATCAGGATGAAGATGGCGAGCCCCGATAGCATAAGCTTTGATTTCCGTTATAACCTCCTGAGCAAATTTCACCCGTGCAGCGTGACGCCCATAGCCTGTTGCCACCAATAAAGAATAATCCTTGCCCTCAATCAGCTCTTGAGCCACTTTTAAAGGAGAATGCGACGTCTCTCTGATCTGATAAGAGTAGCTCCCATTCCGAAGTTCCACCAGAGCTACAGTCCGAGAACCAATATCTAAACCAGCAAAAAGTTCTTTCATGGCAATTTCTTCAAAAATTAAGAATTTAACATCTCAATGAAAGCTTCGACCCGAGTTTTTAACTGCCCAGTATCTTCCTGGCTGTAATCAGTTTCAATTTTGAGCAAAGGAATGTTTTCTCTTTTTGCCACTTTTTCTATTTGATAGGCTTCTACCAAGTAAGGGTCACAGAACGAGAGAACATAATGAACCACACCGTGGGCACTATACTCTCTAAACAAACGAGCCACTTTCTCAGCCCGCTCAGTGTTAGGAGTGAATATCGCACAATCAATTCCAATATGCCGCTCAGCAACATTCCTAAGCATTTGCTCAACCGAACCATCAGTCTCAGGCGTCAAATCTTGAAAATAGCGCAAACCCGTGCAAAGTTCCTCAGCCACAATTACCGCACCACTGGTTTCAATAATATGAGGTACTTTCCAGTTAGGAATGGCCATCGGCGTGCCCGAGACAATAATCCGCGCTGTGCCTTTAGGCACAACGCCTTCGCCTCTTTTTACTCTTTCTTCAAGTTCGTCACAAAGCTCATTTACTTTTTGAGTAAATCTTTCCACATCGTCATAGAAAGCTACTTGCTCGATTAAAAGGGCATCTTTACCGCTGATTGGCGGGGGATCAGCTTTTCTTAACTCCGCTAACCTCTGCAAGGCTCTCCTTTTCTTGTTAACCTTTCTGATAGCTTCTCTTAAACTTTCTTCAGTGACTTTTTCCCCGGTTAAATCTTCCACCATACCTTTAAAACGCTTTACTTCTGAAAGCCACAGTTCTTTGTCAGGCTCTTCTTTCCTTTGAGGCGTTTCCATTACATAAACCTTGG
>CALKMS010000037.1 GCA_938091145.1 uncultured bacterium | reverse complement strand
TAATCTAACTGCCAACCAGAATACCGTTTCTTGTTCTTGGATAGAACTCTCAATACTTTTGGCGCCAAAAATTGAAAGGAAAAATGGTTTTGTTGGCCAACAGCTGGCTCACTTTCTCCAATTATTGCGGATTGCCTTATTTACCTTGAAATTCCAATGGTTATCTTTATATTTTGAAAATTAAAAACGATAAAGGAGATGACATTTTAAAACTCAGAATTATTTAGGGCTCTCCGAAAATGAACCGCAGCTTGACTTTCTTTGGTAGCACTTACAGCTATCTTTACGCATTGCACCAGAAAAATATTAAGTCTATTTGCCTCTTTTTTTAAAATACTCTTCTTGTCTTCGCTCCCCTTAAATCTTCTCTTTATGAATATTCCTTTTCTGTTTAAAATTCAATTGTTGATGGTTAAACAAAGAGTTGCTTTAAGAGGTCATCACTTAATCTGCCTTAATTTTTATCAAGGTGAAGGTTACAGCTCGGCTTTTATTAAAAATTTAAATCGAATTCTTAAAAAACTAAAAAAAGCAGAAGGACTTGTAATAGAAGGACCAGATGAAGTTTGTTCAAGCTGCCCACATTTAAAAGAAGCTGAGTGCTGCTTTCAGCCAAATAGTAATGAAGTAATTGAATACCTTGATAAGCTGGCTTTGAGGCTTCTTAATCTTAAAGCTGGCGATGCTTTTATTTTTAAAAAGATTAAATCGCAACTCCCACGGCTAATTGAAGAATGGGAGCGAAAGGCTTGCCTTGACTGTAATTGGAGATATGTTTGCCTTCCTCTAATTGGGCAGTTAAAAAAGGTAAAAGAAGTAAAATCTTAGCTCAATTTTCTAATTAGACCGATTACCTTTCCAAGGATTTCTCCTTGCTTAAAAGGTATGGGTTGGTAAAGCGGGTTAGCTGGTTCTAGCCAAAAACGATTTCCTTTTTTTCTCCAAATTTTAACTGTGGCTTCTCCTTTAACTAAAGCCACTACTATTTCACCATTTCCCGCGGTTTTTTGAGGCTTGACAATAACCAGGTCGCCCGGGAAAATACCTTTTTCTTTCATGCTATCGCCCCTTACTCTCAACAAGAAACAGCCTGGTTCAGCCAGTTCACGCGGCAAAGGAATGGTCCCTTCAATGTTTTCAATTGCCTCAAAAGGTTTCCCAGCAGCAATATTTCCTATCAAAGGCACATAGTGAAAATCGCCCCTTTCAGCTCCTGGCGGAAAAACCAAAAGCTCAATTGAGCGAGAAGCACCTCTTCTTTTTCGTAAATAATTTTTCCTTTCTAAAAGAGTTAAATGAAAAGCCACGGCCGAAGTTGATTTAAACCCCAAAGCGCTGGCAATTTCTCTCACTGTTGGCGGATAGCCGTTGCGAAAAAGAAACTCAGCAATAAAATTCCAGATTTTTTTAGCTTTCTCTCCAATTTTTTCCATCAAAAGCTATTTTATCGCAGTTTTTTTACTCGCTCATCTTTCAAAGTCCCCTAAAACAGTGTGTTTTTCAAGAAAAAGATTTCTTTTTCCCATCTTAAATTTGCCGAACATTTGTTCTATAATAAACCTATGGTAGCGATAAATGAGCCCATAGAAGCTATTGTTAAGTTTGAAAACGGCAAGGTAAAACCGGTAAAAATTCGCTGGCGAGGGCGGGTTGAAAAAATAAAAGAAGTAACAGGGTGGTGGAAAAGCGAAAAAGGCAAGATTAATTTCTTTCACTTCAGCCTGGTTACCGAAAGCGGTGATTACTATGAAATTGCGCTCAACACCAAGAGCCTGGTTTGGTATCTCGAAAAGCTGGAACCCGCCGGTTGAAAGAGTAATTGTTCATGCCGATATGAACTCCTATTTCGCTTCAGTCGAGCAAGCTCACCGCCCAGGCCTGCGAGGAAAACCAGTAATTGTTACTGCTGACCCTTATGGCAACCCCAAAGGAAGACGTTCAGTAGTGGCTGCCGCCAGCTACGAAGCCAAGAAGTTCGGAATTAAATCAGGGATGCCGCTTTTTGAAGCCCTAAAACTCTGCCCCCAAGCTATACTTATTGGTGGTAATCCTCACAAATACGCCTATCTTTCTCGCCGTCTTTACCAGCTGCTTAAATCTTATTCTGACCTGGTTGAAGTTTACTCAATTGATGAAGCTTTTCTTGATGTTACTCACACCCAACATCTCTTTGGTGGAGCCGAAAAACTTGCTTTCGAGCTCAAGGAAAGGGTAAAGAAAGAGCTGGGAATTACTTGTTCAGTCGGCGTAGCTCCCAATAAATTAGTAGCCAAAATGGCTTCCGAATGGCAAAAACCAGATGGCTTAACAATAGTTAAAAAAGAAGATTTACCTGAGATTTTATGGGAAAAACCAGTGGAAGAAATAATAGGCATAGGGGAAAAGAGAAAATTAAAGTTAGCCCGGATGGGAATAAGAACAATCGGTGAGCTTGCCCACACCTCGCCAGTCACCTTGCGTCAGGTTTTCGGCATAGTTGGAGAGTATCTTTACAATGCCGCCTGGGGAAGAGATGACCAACCAGTCAATCCCTTTCCTCCCTCACCCAAATCTCTAAGCCACTCTCTCACAGTAGAGAAAAACTTAAAAACCTTTGAAGAAAAACAAGCTCTCCTGCTTTATTTAATAGACGATTTAGCTTTCAGACTTCGTCAGGAAGGTTTTAAAGCTGGAAAAGTAGCCGTTGGTTTGCGCTTTCTTGACCTTTCTTTTAAGTTTAAAGAGGTGACCCTCTCTCCGCCAACTTCCAACACCCGCCGCCTTTTTGCTTATGCCCTTAAAGCCATGGAAGGTTTGCCCTCCGAATTGCCCGCTCGTCTAATAGCTGTGGCTTTCTCTTCTTTTCAGTCACTAAAGGAAGAGCAGTTAAGCCTGTTTGAAGAGAGCAGCAAAGAATGCCTTAAAGACAAAACCAAAGATGAAATCATTAAGAGATTTGGGCCGGAAACTCTTTTTTATGCTTCCTCTTTAAAAATAAAACCTTTCCTTTTTAAAGGTCCAGCAGCTACTGGACTTACCTGAAAGCCAGTTTTATATCGAAATTATCGAAACCCAAAAAACCGGCTTTTTGATTTAAATCTCAGCTCAAGTTCAAAATATTTAATGGGGGTGATTAGCTTGGGAGCACCTGATGCTTATCGAGAAGTTCGCAGATTGGAAATTTAAAGCGAGCCAGTTTTGATAAGCTATGAAAGCAGTGATTTGTTTTTAAGCAAAGGGTTTGATAGTTTAAAATTTGCCAGGCAAGTGGAGTATAAATTAAAATCAAAAAAGAACCATCAGATAATTGAAAAGATAATAGCACTGGCAAGAAAAAGCTGGTTAAAGATTAAGGCCAGGGCGATTGGCTCAGGGGGAGAGCGCCTGCTTCACACGCAGGAGGTCGCAGGTTCAAATCCTGCATCGCCCACCACTTTGATATTATTTCCCCTGCTGAGTTTCAACTCTTGATTTTTTAGACGAATTAAAAGAGAACCAAGAAATCAGCTCAAAATTGTACCCTCAATGTTTATCGCAGAGTTTAATGATTGTTAGATTTTTTCTTTTGAGGACAAGCTGATAGCTCATTATTTAGCTTTAAGGGTTTAAGCACAAAAAAGTTTAGATAAATTGGAATGAACTTTAAAGATAATTTAAAATATTTAACTTGTGGGGGATTAGCTCAGTGGGAGAGCGCCTGCTTTGCACGCAGGAGGTCACCGGTTCAAGTCCGGTATCCTCCACCAGATTGAGGAGGCAAATACATGGAAGATTTAGGCCTCCTCGCTTTATTTGACCAGCATATTTAAAAACTTACTTTAAAAACCTTATTTCAAAATCAAACTGGTTTTTCACTGCTTTTTAAAGTTTGCAAGAGATGATAAAAGACTAAAAATTAGGATTTGTCTTGGTTGCTCAGATAGGGTTAAAAGAAATAAAGATAAGGAACTTAAAGTAAAGAATTTAAAAACTAAAATTCGTTTTGGCAGTTAAGATAAAGGTAAAAGAATTTAAAGATAAGGAATTTAAAAACAAGTATTTGTCTTGGCAACTCAGTTCAGAGCAAACAATAAAGCCAAGCCTCCTCATCGACAAACAACTTCTCCAAACCACCTCCTTATTCTCATATTATCGATAATACGAGAATAGTTTCTTTAATTTAAAGGGCCGAAAGCCGTAACAACACATGTGGAGTCAGGTCTTTACTTTTGATGTTTCCTCGCCTATTTTCTTTCATCAATCTGCCGACTGCAAAATAGTGTAGCCTCGGGTGGGTAGCAATCTCTTGCTGGCTGTAGCCTTATCGGTCAACGGCTTCGAAGATTTTCTCCTTGCTAAGCATTTGTGGGATCAGGCCTTCTCATCTTCTTAATCGGTTATCTACCAGCTTATTTAAACCTTATTTTAAATCAAACTGGTTTTGAGAATTTGCGAGATAATTTATAAAACGCGGGGAAAAAGAAACTAAAAAAAGGATTTGTTTTATCAGTTAGAGCTTACGAGAAAGCTGACCTCTCACCCACTCACCATATTCCAGAGGTTTTCTGCTAAATTCTCTATGTATTTCCTGTTTTCCAAATGTTCTCTCCATCTTTCAGGTATTTCTTCAATGCCCCACCAGGCACCAGCAATTGCTCCGCACATCGCCGCAATCGTATCTGTATCCCCACCTAAATTAACCGCGTAAATCAAAGAACTCTCAAAAGAAGAAGAAGCAAGAAAAGAATAGATAGCTGTCGGCACTGAATTTAAAGCCTCAACTCCATTTCCTAACTCTTCAACTATTTTTCTTTTATTTTGTCTTTGGGGCAGTAATTTTCTAACACTTTCTAACTTCCTTCGGTAAGCTTCGCTCTCTGTAAAATCGATTAATTTATCCAGTAACTCTTTTTCTTCATTTAAAGCCAAAGCAATCGCATACGCTTCCAAAGCTGCTCCTTCCATCGCCAAAGGATGAGAGTGGGTAATCCTGCTTGATTCATAGGCAGCTTCTCGTAGTTTATTGGGGTCATCGCGATAAAAAAGGGCAATGGGGGCTACTCTCATTGCCGAGCCATTCCCAAAGGAACCGCCAGGATACAGCTCTTTATCCAGAGCTTTATCCCATCTTGCTCCTTGTTTAATCATTTTAAAAATCCTTGGGGGTCCTGGTCCATAGCCACGCCAAGGCTCTTTTTCGTAGTTTTCAACAAATCTCTTTGCCATATGCTCAGCATTTAAACCACCGCATTCGATTAATGACTCTGCAACACCTATCATCATTGCCGTGTCATCCGTGTATCGAGAAAGCCTGCCTTCTTTTATCTCAACGGCAAAACTGCCTTCACTTCGTGCCCCCAGAGAATCCCCAACTGCCAGTCCAACTAAGGAACCAACAAACTTTGAACGGTTCATATGTATCACCTATTAATTAGGCGGAAGCAATGATAACTGGAGGCTCGCCTCCTGATCATTCACCAGCTTTCTTATCAATCTTATATTTTGATTAAATATTACCGATATCAAAAAGGGCAGAATTTTTAATAACATAATTTTTAATAACATCATTTATAA
>CALKMS010000036.1 GCA_938091145.1 uncultured bacterium | reverse complement strand
AAAGGGTTAATTTTGAGAAAATAGCCAAATGAAAGCGAAGAAGCCAATCCAGCCCAACAAATATATACTGGACTTGTTGCTTTTATTTGTGGCCTTTATATGGGGATCTACTTTTTCCTTGATTAAAGTCACTCTTCAAGAAGTACCTGTTTTCCGTTTTCTTTTTCTTCGTTTTCTAATTGCTTTTCTTTTTTTTATTCCTTTGCTAATTCAAAAATTTAAACAAATGAATAAAGCTACTTTACTATGGGGTGCTTGGTTGGGGATAATTCTTTTTTTAGGTTACACTTTCCAAACGATAGGGCTAAAATATACGACTTCAATTAATTCGGGATTTATAACTGGCCTCTTTGTTGTTTTTACTCCCTTGATTTGTGCCTTGATATTTCGCTGGTTTCCCCATTGGACCTCACTGGTTGGCGTGGCGGTGGCTTTTGTTGGCTTAAGTCTTCTCACTTTGAACGCAAATTTTGCTTTCAATTGCGGTGATTTACTAACTTTGATATCCGCCTTTTCTTATGCTGTTTATATCGTTCTGGTAGGTAGGTTTGCTACTCGTTATGATCCAGCTCTGTTGACCTGGGTTCAGACCTTTGTGGTCGGTCTGGTTTCATTTTTTTTTACGGTGTTTTTTGAAAATTCCCCGAAGTTGCCTGTTGGTTTAGTATCAATTGCTACATTGATAATCACTTCCATTTTTGCCACCGTTGTGGCTTTCTGGATTCAGATATATGCTCAAAGATTTATGCATCCGACTCGAGTTGCTTTAATTTTGTTGGGCGAACCAGTTTTTGCCGGTTTATTTGGTTATTTTTGGCTTCAAGAACCTCTAACCGTGCGGAAGCTAATTGGTGCTGCTTTAATTTTGTTAGGTATGACATTTTCGGAAATTTTTTCTAATGGCCGAGAGAAACCTATTTCTCGAAAAAAAGAAGTTAGTCAGTTGGAACTTAAAGAACTCGCGAAAGAAACTCCTTAGTTCTTTCTTTTTACGGATAAAAGAAAATCTTTTTAGGCGGACTTTCTTCAGCAATTAGACATTCTTCTATGAATATTATGCGGTCAGAAACTTCTTGAGCAAAACCCATTTTATGAGTGACTATAGTCATTGTCACGCCACCGGCCGCTAATTTCTTTGTGGTGTTCAGCGTCTTTTTTACCAGCTCTGGGTTAAGCACTGAGGTGACTTCATTAAGAAGCATAACATCATCTGATCCATCGTTGAGGCGCGAGCAATGGCAACCCACTGTTGCTCGCCGCTAGATAATTGTTCAAGGTAAGCTTTAATTTTATTTTTTAAGCCAATTTTTTAATGATTGATCGGCTTTTTCTATACATTCCTCACAGCGTTTTTCTGGACTTTCGTTGAGGCAAGGATCAAGTTTTGTCTAATCGAAAGGCAAGGGAAAAGATTTAAGTTTTTGAAAAACAATCCCAACTTTTTGACGAAATTCATTAATTAAGTGGAGTTAAAAGTGGCAGCAGCCAAAGAGGGCATGGTAGCTGCAATTTCCTGGACTTGAACAACTGAAAAAAAGCTAAATCTTTAAAGAGGGGAACAAATTCATTATTTAGCGGGAAAATTACGAGTTTAGATGCTTGGAGAAGAATTACATAAATCATTGATTGAAAATGGCTCATCCTAGGTGAGCAAGTAGCTTCAATTTGTCCTTTAGGTATAGATTGAATGTCGGTGCGAAAAATTTCAGCAACATAGACGCCGCTGTTTAAAGAAAACCCTAAAATGCCTTCGCCAACTGGGCTAAAATTAATACCAAAATAAGGGAGCTTGTAGTATATGGGCGTTAGTTGAAACCAGAAGGGGGTAGCGCGAAATAGATTGATGTAGATGGTTGTAAGGTCTCTGATAGCTTAAGATGAGGTGTTTTCATCAAAGCCAAAAGATGCCAATAAGAATTCCGAAAATTCTTTTAAAAAGAAATTAGGATCGCACACTTGACAGCTGTTAAAAGGAGAGGAAAGAATTGAACATCGTAATGAGGGTTGAAATATCGGTCAACGAGTTGCTTAAATCTGAGGCCAGCTAAAATAATCATCACAAAATCTTTTATAATTGTAGATAAGCAATTAAAATGCCAATTTATCGATAGGTTTGTTAAGCGAGCTTTTAATCTTGGCCAAGCTACTTCTTGTAAATCTGGCCGTAAGTTTCATCGGCTTTGATTTCTGCTAAAGATTTATTGTAAACTTCTATAAGTTAATTTTGATCTTCGCGAAAAGCGACAACGTATTTCTCACCAGTCCTAATAGTTTCTGCGATTTGAATCTCAGGCTGTTTTTTCGTGGACAAGCTGTTACTGGAAGGTCGTTGATGGCCACGTCAACTCGGCCAGCCTTCAAGTCTTCAAAAGCCCGGAGGTTTCCATCGTAAGCTCTCACTTCCTTAGTTTTAAACTGCTTTTGAAGCTCTTTAGCCTTTAACTTACCAATTGTTTCTCTCTGAACGCCAACAATTCCCCCCTTAGGTCTTTAGTGCTCTTGATAGGGAAGCCAGTTTTGACCGCCAATGATTAGTCAGAATCAATGTAAGGGTTGGAAAAATCCACTTGCTTTCCCTTTTCTTTGGTTATAGCCATAGCCGAAATTACACAGTCGAATTTATTGGGATAAAAGCTTGGATAATCGAGTCGAAATTCGCAATAACAAACTCGACTTTCAAGCCAAGTCTTTCCCCAACCACCTTGGCTAAATCTACATCAAATCCAATAATTTCTCGTGTTTTTTGTCTTTAAGTTCGCAAGGTGAAAAAGCTACATCTTTGCCGACAGTGAGAACGCCTTCTTTTAAAGTTTTGAAATCTTTTTCAGTTCCTTCTGGTTTTTCTCTTCTTTTTCCAGCTGGAGTGCAACTTGATAAAGCGGCAGCAAGAAGTGAAGCCAAAGTTATAAAAGTGACTTTTATAAACATATCATTTCTTTAGAATAATTTTGTCAATTGTGCAAGAAAAGTATTTTTGATG
>CALKMS010000035.1 GCA_938091145.1 uncultured bacterium | reverse complement strand
TGCCTGAAGCTCCAGCGTATTATCCGCCGGATATGGTAACTGATCAGCCATTGGAAACTAGAGTTTCGGAGATTATAAGATCAAAGGTGTTTCATCTTACCAAAAAAGAAGTTCCTTATAGCGTGGCTGTTCGAATTGAGGATTGGATTGAAAATCAAAAGAAAGGTTTAATTGAGATAAAAGCTACCTTATACGTTGAGCGTGATTCGCAGAAGGGCATAATAATTGGACAAGGGGGAAGAAAATTGAAGGAGATTGGCACCCTCGCTCGAAAAGAAATTGAAGCAATTCTGGGGCATAAGGTTTACCTTGATTTACGTGTTAGGGTAAGAAAAAAGTGGCGCAAGGATGAGCGTTTTATCCAGTTTCTTTATCAATAAATTGCGGATAATTAATTTATTGCCTTTTTTTTAAAAAATTTTTTATAATTTTGGTGCGGGGTTTTTATGATATAATTAAAAAGAGGAGTTAGTTTGGATAAGGGAAAAGTAAAGAAGCTACTGATAGTTGGTTCTAATGTTTTCGAGATGGAGGGTTTGCGTACCCTGCTAGAAGACAAGGCTTATGAGGTAAAAACCCTTCGAAAGAAAGAGGATGTACCGACTATTGTTCTAAAGTTTTCTCCCGAAATTGTAATTTTAGACGCGGAAGCTCCCGGTTTGAAGGCACGGGCTTTAACTACCAGAATTAGGGAAATAAAAAACCCTCCCAAAGTCGTTTGGTTAGTAAATGAAAGAAAACCGGAAGTCGAAATAGAATGCTTGCTTTCGGGGGGCGATGGATGCGTTTCAAAGTTTGATCCGGATTTGCTCTATCGATCTATTGAGGTAATTCGAGACGGTGAACTTTTCTTTTCTCGGCGGGCCATTGCTAAAATTTTGAAAGGAGTAACTGCTCTTCCCAAGTTTATTGGCGATAAAGTTAATGTTTTAAGCGTTAGAGAAAGGCAAATACTTAATTTGGTAGTTCAAGGTTTAACCAATGATGACATCGCTGAAAAGCTTTACATCAGTCCTGAAACCGTGAAAACCCATTTAAAAAACATTCGGCGGAAGCTGGGGATTAGAAGTCGTCGCCAGTTAACTTACTCTTAAAGTTTTTTAAATTTTTACTTTATTCTGCTTTATTACCTTTAGGCTGACCTTTTTATCTAAATTTACTATTTGGATTTTTGTGTTTAGTTCGAATATTGAGGCGGAAAAAATCAGAAGGAAGCTTCAATGAGAGGTAAACACTTTGGAGAAAAGAGTCACATAAAAAGTTGAGCGGAAATAAAAATAAGGATTATTCATATCGATGGCTATTTATTTGACCGCATTTTTCCCTGGCCGTTAATCTAGCGTTAAATCTAGTTTTTCCCCGACTTGCCTAGCAGCTTCCGCGTTTTTTCTTTTCTTAAGCTTAGAAGTGCTTTGCTATTTCTTCTTTCTCCTTTGTAACCAAAGTTAGTTGTGGCAAAAATTTTTAGGTTTTGCACGCACTTTTAGGTTTTAGGTTCAGGAGGAGCAACTTGATTTGCGTTGTTACGATCACCTGATCATTGTGAACGCAAGAAAGCAATCTCTTAGATAGAAAAAGAATCAGCAACCTAAAGATTGTCGCTACCGGTGGCTAGTAGCTACAACTTTGTATAGACGCGCTGGGCTGATTGTGTTATAATTTCATCTTTAGAAGCAGGTCGGGTAACCGCTTCCCGAGTGGTATCGGGAAGAGGAAAGTCCGGACTCCGCAGGGTAGGGCGCCGGGTAACACCCGGGTCTGGTGACAGACGGAAAGTGCCACAGAAAACAAACCGCTCCGATGAAGGTCGGAGTAAGGGTGAAAAGGTGGTGTAAGAGACCACCGCTCTGATGGTAACATCGGAGGCAGGGTAAACCCCGCCCGGAGCAAGGCCAAATAGGGAAGGAGAGGCGAAAGCCCACCGCTTTACCCGAGCGGTTATTACTTCCGGGTAGGCCGCTTGAGTTCGATGGTGACATCGAACCTAGAGAGATGGTTACCGCTCCGACTACCTGTCGGAGTACAGAATCCGGCTTATAGACCTGCTTCTTTTTGTTTGCTTTAATGAACTGCGGTGATTGACCTTGCCCTTCTTTTCTTTTATTATTTTAACATGAAAGAGAGAGGTTTAAAGTTTTTAATAGTTCTTTTTTTGTTGCTTTTTTTTCTCCCAGGTTGCCTTGAGCAACAAGCTGAAAAAAAAGAGAAGGCTCCATTAAAATCTAGGTTTTCAGAAACAAAGGAATCTTCTTCAAGAACCTCTGAAGTCAAAAAAACGAAGGTGGTTCTTTACTTTCCCGACAAGGAAGCTCAGTTTTTGAAAAAGGAAGAAGTTGAAATTACTTCAACGCCGTCAATTTTGAAGGCTACGCTGGAAAGGCTCTTGGAAGGGCCGATAAGTTCTGATTTGACAAATCCATTTCCTGACGGAGTTAAAATTTTGGGCTTGAATTTGAAAAACAATCTTCTTGAAATAAACTTTGACCAAAACATAAAAAAACTTTACCCTCGCGGCAGTACCGCCGAAAATATGTTTATTTACTCAATTGTCAATACAGCAACCGAGTTTCCGGAAGTTAAAAAGGTTAAGTTTTTGATAAACGGTCAACCGGAGGAAATTGTGGGCTCCAATTATGATTTTCGAGCTCAAGAATTTACACGTGACGAAACTTTAATAGCTAAATAATTTTTTTTTCTTTAACTTCTTTTTTTGGTAAAATTTCTAAACCACTTTTAAAAGGATTTTTTAATGCATTTATGATTAAAGACATTGAAGACAAAGCCAAAGAACAGTTAGAAAGAATTAAGCTGGGAACAGTTGAGATCATTCCTGAGGTAGAACTTTTTGAAAGGTTAAAAAGTTCCATTGAGAACAATAAACCTTTAAAAGTTAAGTTTGGAGTTGATCCTACTTCGACTGATCTTCACCTGGGGCACGCCGTTCCTTTGCGGAAGCTTCGCCTTTTTCAGGATTTAGGTCATGAAGTGATTTTAATAATCGGTGACTTTACAGCTATGATTGGTGATCCTTCAGGCCAAACAGTAACTCGTCCACCATTATCGAGGGATCAAGTTCTAGAAAATGCCAAGACCTATACTGAACAAGCTTTTAAAATTTTGAATAAGGAAAGAACAAAGGTCGTTTACAATAGCGAGTGGCTTTCTCGATTGACTCTTGAGGACTTGTTAAGATTAACATCTAAATTTACAGTTGCCCGCTTGCTGGAAAGGGATGATTTTTTTAAGCGATATAAAGAACAAAAACCGATTGCTCTTCATGAGTTTTTATATCCAGTTATGGTTGCTTACGATTCAGTTATGGTTAAGTGCGATATTGAGATGGGAGGGACTGATCAGAAGTTTAACCTTTTAGCCGGTCGCGAGCTGATGCGAGCGATGAATTTAACTCCCCAAATTTGTTTGACAACCCCTATTCTTGTGGGAACGGACGGGACGCGAAAAATGAGTAAGAGTTATGGGAATTATGTTGGTTTAACCGATGAACCTTTTGAAATGTTTGGAAAGATTATGTCAATCGACGATTCTTTGATGGTTTCCTATTACACTCTGTGTACGGATGTTGAGTTAGCTAAAGTTGAGGAGATAAGGGAGGGCCTAGAAAATGGAGTTCTTCACCCGGCTGAGGTAAAGAGAGACTTAGCTGAAGCGATTGTTCGGCTTTATCATGGTGAAGATATGGCTAAATTAGCTAGGAAAGAGTTTGACCGAGTCTTTAAGCAGAAGGAAGTTCCTCAAAAGATACCCGAAAAAAGAATACCACCTGAAATTGTCAAAGCAGATGGCAGAGTTTGGGTGGTAAAGTTGTTGACTACTCTGGGATTAGCTCAGTCAAGTAGTGAAGCTCGGCGGTTTATTGAACAGGGAGGGGTGAGAATTAATGAAAAAGAGGTGAGATCAGTTGATGACGAAGTTTTTGTTTCTTCTGGTGACGTAATAAAAGTGGGAAAGAGAAAGTTTGTGAAATTGATTGTTTGATGATGGCAGGTTTAGGGGTTTGTTTTTTGATTTTTATCGGAAGCTTTTTATTTTTTAAAGAATTTTCGGGAGGCAAAAGAAGCTTTCTTTTAACATAAAAAGGCTTGACAGCACGTAACGGTGGATTTATTATTGTAGTAGGTATTTGAAAATTTTAAGGTTTGATTATGAAAAGCTTTTGGGGGCGATACAATAGCTGAATAGAAATGGTTGTAAGCTATTGCTAATCGCCGCCGAAAGCGGCGATTTTTTTTGATTGGATTTTAAAGAAAGATTTGGTACAATAGGTAACTTGTTGCGTACCTTGAAAACTAAACAGCGTGTGGGTCTGAAGAGATTAATTTGAGTGCGAAATAGTAAAACTCATGGAGGGTTTGATCCTGGCTCAGGACGAACGCTGGCGGCGTGCCTAACACATGCAAGTCGAGCGGCAGCAGGCGCCGATGTTTCATCGGTGCGCTGGCGAGCGGCGAACGGGTGAGTAACGCGTGGGTAATCTACCCTTGGGTCTGGAATAACTTGCCGAAAGGCGAGCTAATGCCAGATAAGTTCACTACTTCTCCGGAAGTAGTGAAGAAAGGCCTAACCTTTGGTTAGGTCGCCCTTGGATGAGCCCGCGTCCCATTAGCTAGTTGGTGAGGTAATGGCTCACCAAGGCTACGATGGGTAGCCGGCCTGAGAGGGTGTTCGGCCACACTGGGACTGAGACACGGCCCAGACTCCTACGGGAGGCAGCAGTGGGGAATTTTGGGCAATGGGCGAAAGCCTGACCCAGCGACGCCGCGTGGGGGAAGAAGGCCTTCGGGTTGTAAACCCCTGTCAGGAGGGACGAAACTGACGGTACCTCCAGAGGAAGCCCCGGCTAACTACGTGCCAGCAGCCGCGGTAAAACGTAGGGGGCAAGCGTTGTCCGGATTCACTGGGCGTAAAGGGTCCGTAGGCGGTTTCGTAAGTCAGACGTGAAAGCCTCTGGCTCAACCAGAGAATTGCGTCTGATACTGCGAAGCTAGAGCTCAGGAGAGGAAGGTGGAATTCCCGGTGTAGCGGTGAAATGCGCAGATATCGGGAGGAACACCAGTGGGGAAGCCGGCCTTCTGGCCTGTAGCTGACGCTGAGGGACGAAAGCCAGGGGAGCGAACCGGATTAGATACCCGGGTAGTCCTGGCTGTAAACGATGGGCGCTAGGTGTTGGAAAGGACTTACTTTTCAGTGCCGAAGCTAACGCATTAAGCGCCCCGCCTGGGGAGTACGGTCGCAAGACTGAAACTCAAAGGAATTGACGGGGGCCCGCACAAGCGGTGGAGCATGTGGCTTAATTCGACGCTACGCGAAGAACCTTACCAGGGCTTGACATGCAGGTGGTACCGAACCGAAAGGGGAGGGACTCTGCTTTTGCAGGGAGCCTGCACAGGTGCTGCATGGCTGTCGTCAGCTCGTGCCGTGAGGTGTTGGGTTAAGTCCCGCAACGAGCGCAACCCCTGCCCCATGTTGCCAGCGGGTAATGCCGGGCACTCATGGGGGACTGCCCGCGTAAGCGGGAGGAAGGTGGGGATGACGTCAAGTCATCATGGCCTTTATGCCCTGGGCTGCACACGTGCTACAATGGCCAGTACAATGGGTTGCTAACCCGCGAGGGGGAGCGAATCCCGAAAACTGGTCTCAGTTCGGATTGCAGTCTGCAACTCGACTGCATGAAGGAGGAATCGCTAGTAATCGCGGATAAGTATGCCGCGGTGAATACGTTCCCGGGCCTTGTACACACCGCCCGTCACACCACCCGAGTCGGGGGCGCCCGAAGTCGCTGAGCTAACTCTGATGTTTTATCAGAGAGGCAGGCGCCGAAGGCGAAACCGGTGAGGGGGGTGAAGTCGTAACAAGGTATCCGTAGCGGAAGCTGCGGATGGATCACCTCCTTTCTAAGGAGTTTTATCTCCAATCTTTTACCTTTTGCTTGGACTCCACACGCTGTTTAGTTTTGAGGGTGCGTCGTTCTTTTTGCGGATTTGCGTACCTTGAAAACTGCATAGTGGCAAAAAGCAAGGGTATTCTCTACAGGCTAAGATACTAAGAGCATATGGTGGATGCCTTGGCGTTGGGAGGCGATGAAGGGCGTGGCAAGCTGCGATAAGCCTCGGGGAGCTGCAAGCAAGCGTTGATCCGAGGATTCCCGAATGGGGAAACCCCACCGGAGTTATATCCGGTGATCTGTACCTGAATTCATAGGGTACAGAGGCGAACCAGGGGAACTGA
>CALKMS010000034.1 GCA_938091145.1 uncultured bacterium | reverse complement strand
ATGTAATTTTTTTGCCAAGCTGAACTGGTCGGGGCTGAGAGAGAAGAAAGGCTCAAAAAGTCTAGATTTTTCCCTAACCGTTCAGGGAAAGGTTTTGGCTTTTACTAATGGGAAAGTTATTCCTGTTAAATGGTTTTCAAGAGCGGGTGCATTTTTTTAACCAATAGAGTTGATAAACTTTTTCTTAGTCGAGGTTTAGCATGGATTGAAGTCATGTTCTCAAACGGTTTATTTTCCTGGTCTTATAGGTGAGTATAAAAAGGGTAGAGCCCACTAAAAGCAATTAGATTTTGTTTAACATTGAAAAATTTTTTTTTGACTTCTCTTTTTCTGACCAAATGCTCTTCTAACAATCTTTGAATTGAAAGAAGCAGACTGAATGATTGCGTAGCCAGTTTAGAAAGACCACAGCGCCGAGCGAATTTTTTTTGGTCCAATTTCCTTTTAACCTGAAAGAAAGGAAATAAGTGGGTCAAGAAAAATAATAGTTAAAAACAAAAAAGAATTGAAATTGAATTATTTTTTAAAGACTTAAATATAGCTCTCAAACCTTTACTACTTTTGTTTACTTGGCTAAGTAAGGATTTAAAAGCAGATTCTAACCACGTATTTCTTGATTTGTTGTTTTGGGCGGCTAGTTTCTAAAAAAATGGTTTGCCTGAAAAAACAAGACAAGATAGCTAGTTATACCATTACCTAAGATTTTAATTTTTTATTTTGTGAAGTAAGGGGGCAGTTTTGAGGTTTTTATTTTTAATAGCTTTGGTTTTTAGTTTACATATCTGTCTTTTTGCCTGAAGTTCAAACTGAATAGAAATACACCGCTTTTAAAAAAGCGATTGACGGTTTTGAAGTTGCCAAAAAGATGAAAATTGGGATTCAATCGTTGATCCTGAGTGTTAAAACAGAGATTTTTTTCTTTCTTCTCGATTGTCGAATTTGAGGCTAGTAAGGCAAAAAACCATGCCATCATTTATTATGTTTATTTTGTTTTGAATTAATTTTGGGTTGAGTTAAAATAATAAAGTTTTTGCTACTAAGGAGGTAAAGTTTTGGGACTCGAAGGTAACCTCAAAGAGTTTAGCTTAGCTGAGGTATTAAAATTGATCGAGGTTTCTAAAAAAACAGGGGTTTTGAATATCAGGCGCCCTGGGGGGGAAGGCCAAATTTACTTTCGCGAAGGTAAGGTTTACTTTGCTCGTTCCGACTGGAACAGGACTTCTCTTGGTGTACGGCTTTTGAGAGCTAAGAAGATCTCTCGGGAACAGCTCGAGACTGCTTTAGATTTACAAAGGAAAGAAGGAGGAAAGCGGCGCTTAGGTCAGATTTTAGTTGAAAAGAACTATATTGACCGTGAAAGCCTGGAAACCTTTGTTCAAAGACAGATTTTGGATAGTGTTTTTGATCTTTTTCGCTGGCCAGAAGGTGATTTTATTTTCGAGCCAGGAAAAGTTGCTGAAGAGGAAGATATTGGTATTTCTGTCTCCACGGATAACTTAATAATGGAGTCAGCTCGCCGCCTTAAAGAATGGGAAAGGATAAGGCAGAAAATTCCTTCCCTGGATATGGTTTTTCGAATGGCTGAAGCTCCAGGAGAAGGGGAGCGGGAAATACTTTTAAAGCCGAAGGAGTGGAAACTACTGAGATTTGTTGATGGCAACCGGGATGTGAATACGATTATCAGGGCGTTGGGGATTAGCGATTTTGAAGCCTGTAAGATTATTTATGGTCTTTACTCAGTGGGTTTGTTGGAAATTGTCGAAGGGCCATCAAATTAGTTGATTAAAAAAGTTTTCATTTAGGCTTTTGGATTACTGGCTTTTAAGTTCGAAATGCTGTTTGATGGGGCATTTTTCATGTTGTGGTAAAATCGATAAAATGAAGCCAGATAGGAGGCCCAGCTGGGACAACTATTTTTTGACGATTGCTTTGCAAGTTAAAAACCGTTCGACTTGTTTGAGAAGGCAAACTGGGGCTCTTTTGGTCAGAGATAAGCGGATTTTAACAACTGGTTATAATGGCGCACCTCGAGGTCTTAAGCATTGTTTGGAGATTGGCTGTTTGAGAGAGAACCGAGGTATTGCTTCTGGGGAAAGGCATGAGCTTTGCCGAGGACTGCATGCGGAGCAAAATGCAATTTTACAGGCGGCGGTTTATGGAGTTTCCGTCGATAAGGCAGTGCTTTACACAACTCATTTTCCTTGTTCGCTTTGCGCCAAGATGTTAATTAACGCTGGCGTGGTGAAGATTATATATTTGGAGGATTATCCAGACGATCTTTCTATAGGTTTGTTTGAAGAAGCAGGAACCGTTTTAAAAAAACTCAGTATCTAATGAGTTTTTATTTGGTTGTTTTTATAGTCAGCTTTGGTTTATCTTATCTACTTACACCTTTAGTTGGTCGCTTGGCTGTTAGGTTGGGAGCCGTCGACCATCCTGATCATCGCAAAGTTCACACTCGACCGGTGCCTCGTTTAGGGGGTTTGGCTATCTATTTTGCTACTACTTTTGCTGTTTTAATTGGCATTTTTCGCTGGCTAACTGATGGTAAAAGCTTTTTGCTTAAGTCAGATGAGATTTTGGGTTTAGCAATTTCTGCGGGGGTAGTTCTTTTAGTTGGTATTGCGGATGATTTCCGCAGCTTGAGACCTCGAGATAAGTTTTTTGGTCAGATGATGGCGGCAGCAATCCTTATTTACTTTGGTTTTACTATTGATTTTATTCGCTTACCTTCTATTGGGGTGATTTCGTTCGGCTTCTGGGCTCTGCCTTTAACCTTTTTTTGGTTGGTGTCTTTTATGAACATTGTTAATTTCATTGATGGTCTTGATGGATTGGCTGCTGGGGTATCAGCAATTGCCGCTTTAAGTTTCTTTTTTTATAGTTTTAAAATCGGGCAACAGTTCACGGCTCTTCTCTCCTTAGCGGTGGCTGGTGCTGCCTTGGGTTTTTTGCGACATAACTTTTACCCAGCCAGAATATTTATGGGGGATACTGGAAGCCTTTTTCTTGGTTTACTTTTGGGAGCGATTACTGTTCAGGGTGTGTTGAAAAGTTTAGCGGCGGCGGCATTCATTTTCCCCGTGGTTGTAATGGGCGTACCCATTCTGGATACATTTTTTGCTATTGTACGGCGCTTTCTAAAGAGACGATCGATTACCGAACCTGATAAGGAACATTTACATCATCGTTTTTTAAAAAAGGGAGTTTCCCAGCGGCGAACTGTTTTAATCATTTATCTCTGGACAGCGCTCTTGAGTTTTTCGGGGCTTTCTTTTCGCTTCACTTCGCTTAGTTTTTATCGAATAAGTTTGATTGTAATGTTTGTCATTAGCTTGGTGGTAGCTTACTATATGGGTCTTTTTGAAGAAATTTTAAAGTTTTCAAAAAACGGCAAGTGGCGGCGTGGAAAATAAAAAGTGGCTAAAAGACTTGGCTCGCTATGGTAGCTGGGGATTTGATTTTGCTGCTTCAGTCTTAATACTGACTTATTTAGGTTATTTATTGGACAAGAAATATGCAACCCATCCTTGGTTAACAATTTTTGGAGCGTTAATTGGTGCCTTTCTCGGTTATTACAACTTATGGGTGGGATTAAGGCAGGATGAAGAAAGAGAAAAGAAAAAAATTAAATAGATTATGGATAATTTTGTTTCTCGTTTGCCAGACAATTTTTTTTCTTTTTTTTAATTTACCTTTTTTTCTACCTTCTTTAATTTTTTTAATTTTCTTTGCCGGCTTTCACCTTTTAGTTTTTAAGGGTTTCAGGGGTATGATTTTAACACTGGTGGTGGTTTTCTGGGTTTTTTTGTCCTTGCTTCTATTTTTTGGGCTCTTTTACCTCAACAAGGAGGTCTTTCTGGCTAAAAAATTTTTGTTTGCTTTTCTCTTTTTTTTGTGTTATTTTTCTACGGCAGCCTTTCTTGCTTGGCTTTATGATTTTGGCCAAGAGTTTAAAAATAGTTGAAAGCGAGGTGAAGATTAAGTTTGGAGGAGATACTTAATGAATTTAAACCACATGAACTTGTTCATTTGAAATTGGGCAGTTTAGATTTGTCAATTACTGATTATGTGGTCTGGCTTTTGGTCGCTTGTGCTTTGGTTTTTATCCTGCTTTATTTGGCAGCGCGCAGAGCTCAACTTGTGCCTCGGGGTTTTTATAATGCTGTTGAAGCGGTGGTTGAGTTTATTTATCAAGAGATGATTTTGAACATTATGGGTCCGGAAGGCAAACCTTTTTTGCCTTTTATTGGTACTATTTTCTTTTTTATATTTTTTGTGAATCTGCTGGGGCTAATCCCGATTCCTGGAATAAAAGTTGGTGAACACTTGGTTTTTCCCGGGATGAAAACTTCAACGGCACTCACCGGAACGACTTTTGCCTGGGGTGTCTTAGTGTTTTTAGTTTATAACCTGGTCGGTATCAAGAAACAAGGCCTGATTAAATATCTCAAGAATCTCGTTCCTTCGGGCGTTCCTTTTTATTTAATTCCGTTTCTTTTCCTTTTGGAGCTGATCAGTCATGTATTTAGGCCTGTTTCACTGGCTGTGCGTTTGTTTGCTAACATGCTAGCAGGCCATACGGTTTTGGCGGTTTTTACTTTTATGGCTGCGACGTCAATTTTTTGGGTCAAGCTATTGCCCTTTGCTGGGGTGGTAATTATGATGGCTTTTGAAATTTTTGTTGCCTTTATCCAGGCTTACATATTTTCGATTTTGACAGCTATTTATATTTCAGGGGCGGTGCACCCTGAACATTAATTAATTTTTAATGGAGGTGTGTTGAATGGAAAAGGGATTGGCGTACTTGGCGGCCGGCTTGGCAATCGGTTTGGGAGCTTTTGGACCGGGGATTGGCATTGGTCTGCTGGTTGCAAAGTCTCAGGAGGCAATGGCCAGACAGCCAGAAGCTGGAGGTATGATTAGGACAGCTATGTTCATCGGTCTGGCTTTTGCTGAGGCGGTTGCTCTTTATGCATTGGTAATTGCTTTTATCCTTTCTGGCAAATAGGAGACGAAAAAGTGGAAGTTATACCAACAATTAACCAGGCAGCTTGGTCGATTATAGCTTTTTTACTGCTTTTTTTCTTACTTTCGCGTTTTGTTTTTCCGTCAATTGTTAAGATTTTGGAGGAGAGGGAAAGGAAAATCGATGAATCTTTAAGGAGAGCGGAAGAAACCAGAGCAGAAGCGGAAAGACTGATGGCTGAGTATAAAAAGCAACTTGAGGAAGCAAAAAGAGAAGCTCAAGCTATTGTTGAGCAAGGAAGGAAGTTAGGAGAAAGCGCAAAGGAAGAGATGATTAAAAAAGCTCAGGAAGAGGCTCAAAAGATTATTGAGAAGGCTCAAGCGGAAATTATTAGGGAAAAAGAGAAAGCTTTTAAAGAACTTCAGCAAAAAACTGGTGATTTGGCATTGATCATTGCTTCTCGCTTGTTGGCCAAGAATCTTACTTTGGAAGACAACCGAAAGTTGATCGAAGAGACACTCAGGAAGGTGAAAAATTTAAATGAAAACTGAAACTGAAGCTCTAAAGGCAGCTCGAGCTTTCTGGGAGCTTTCTGAAGGTAAGGATACACTCCAGCTTGAAACAGAGCTTCAGGAAGTTGCTAACATGTTGAATTCTCTTCCTGATTTAAAAGAAGCTCTGGTTAGTAACAAAGTATTGCCGGAAAAGAAGTTGCAAGTTTTTTCCCGAGCCTTTCGCGGAAAATTGTCAGATTTAACTTTTGGATTTTTGATTTTGTTGATTGAAAATGGCTTGATTGAAAGCTTGCCCTTGGTTGTTAAGGAATATGCCCAAATTAGACATGAAAAAGAAAATAGATTAACAGCTGAAGTTGTAACCTCTCGACCTCTTGATGACGATTTGAAAACGAAGATTTCTACTGTTTTGTCGGAAGCCACTGGTAAGGAAGTTGCTTTAAAATGCCGGGTAGATGAAGAGATTTTGGGTGGCATAATCATTCGAGTTGGTGATCAGTTGATAGATGGTAGTTTAAAGACTCGGCTAAACGAAGCTAGGTTGACTTTTGCTTCCAAAGATTAGGAGGTAGGAGAATGGAAATAAAGATTGAACCTAAAGAGATCGAAAAACTGCTAAGAGAAGAGCTTGGCGGTCTGAAAGCTGAGCCTCAAGTAGTCGAAGTTGGGGAGGTAATTGAGGTTGGCGATGGAATAGCTCGAATTGTTGGCCTGGAAGGAGCAATGGCTGGGGAAATGCTGGAGTTCCCCGGCGGGGTGTATGGACTGGCTTTAAATTTAGAACAAAGGGAGATTGGAGCTGTTCTTTTAAGTGAAGAAACTTCCGTAAAAGAAGGTGACATTGTCAAGTCTACTGGTAAAATCCTTCAAGTTCCGGTAGGCGAGGCTCTTATTGGGCGAACAGTTAATCCTTTGGGGCAACCGCTTGACGGGCGCGGGCCGATCACACCTGAAAGTTATCGTCCGGTTGAGTTTAAAGCCCCCGGGGTGGTTGACCGCCAGAAAGTAAATGAGCCATTGCAGACAGGCATAAAAGCAATTGATGCCATGATTCCTATTGGAAGAGGGCAAAGGGAGCTGATAATTGGCGACCGTCAAACGGGGAAGACAGCCATTGCAATAGATACAATAATCAATCAACGAGGCGGGGATGTTATTTGTGTTTATGTAGCTATTGGCCAGAAAGCCTCTACGGTTGCCCAGGTGGTTGAAACTTTGGAGAAATATGGGGCTATGGAATACACAATCGTGGTTAACGCTCCGGCGAGCTCACCCGCACCCCTTCAGTATCTTGCTCCTTACGCTGGTTGTGCTATGGCTGAACACTTTATGTATCAAGGAAAGCATGCCTTAGTGATCTACGATGACCTTTCCAAGCACGCAGTTGCTTATCGACAGCTTTCTTTACTACTGCGCCGGCCCCCGGGGCGTGAGGCCTATCCCGGAGATGTTTTTTATCTTCACTCCCGTTTATTGGAAAGGGCAGCTAAGTTGAGCAATGCTCGCGGTGGCGGATCTCTTACTGCTTTACCGATCATTGAAACTCAGGCTGGCGATGTCTCGGCTTATATTCCTACCAATGTAATTTCAATTACTGATGGTCAAATCTATCTTGAGTCTGATCTTTTTTATGCGGGCATTCGGCCTGCTATTAATGTCGGTATATCCGTTTCTCGAGTTGGGGGGGCGGCTCAAATTAAAGCGATGAAACAGGTTGCAGGTAAATTACGCCTTGACCTTGCTCAATATCGGGAACTTGAAGCTTTTGCCCAATTAGGGACCGAACTTGATAAAGCAACTCAAGCTCAGATTGAACGGGGGCGGAGAATGATTGAGCTTTTAAAACAACCGCGCTATCAACCAATGCCGGTTAGTAAACAAGTAGTCTCAATTTACACTGGTACCCACGGATATCTTGATGACATACCAGTGGAAAGAGTGAAAGAGTTTGAAGAGGCTTTTCTTCAATTTATTGAAACAGCTTATCCAGCGATTTTGGAAAGGATCGAAAAAGAGAAGGTTTTGAGCGAAGATCTGGAAAAGGAATTAGTTAAAGCGATCAAAGAGTTTAAACAAAGTTTTGCTTAGGAGAGTCAGTTGAAAGCTCGTCAGATTAGGAGAAGGATAAAAAGTGTTCAAAGTACTCAACAAATAACTAAAACGATGGAAATGGTGGCAGCGGCTAAAATCAAAAAGGCCCAAGCTAGGATAGAAGCTGCCCGGCCCTATGCTTTAAAAATGGTTGAACTCTTGGAAGATGTTTCAGCTTTTACCACTGATTTTACTCACCCTTTGCTCGAAAAGCACGAACCACCAAAAAAATCACTTCTTTTGTTGATAACTTCGAATCGTGGTCTTTGCGGTTCATTTAACTCCAATCTTATAAAAAAGACCGATTTAATCTTAAAAAGGGAAAAGGAAGCAGGTCTGGAAACCAAATTAGGGGTGGTTGGTCGGAAAGGAATCAACTATTACCGTTTTGCCGGTCCCAATCCTTATAAGGAATTTGTTTTTGGAGAAGAACCTTCCTATTTTGAGGTCAAGGAGGTAGCTGATTTTTTGATTGATGAGTATGTTCAGTGGAAGGCTGATAGAGTCATTTTAGTTTTCAATCATTTCAAGTCTCTTTCTGAACAGCGGCCTATTGAGTACCGCTTGCTCCCAATTGGAGAAGCTGAAGCAGAGGAAAAAAGAGAGGCTCGGACTGAATTTCTTTTCGAACCTAAAGCGGAAGAAGTGCTTTCTTCCCTTTTGCCAATCTATATTGAGACTTTGGTTTTTCGTGCTTGTCTGGAATCAGCAGCCAGCGAACAGGCAGCTCGCCGGCTGGCAATGAAAAATGCAACTGACAATGCTGAGGAAATGATCAAAAGTTTAACACTGGCTTTTAATAAGGCGAGGCAGGCTCAAATTACGCAAGAAATAGCTGAGATTTCAACCTGCGCTGAAGCCATAAAATATATTGAAGAAAGGAAGAGAGGTGGTTAACTTGGGAATAGGCAAAGTTGTTCAAGTAATAGGTCCGGTTGTGGATGTTGAGTTTCGGGCGGATGAACTTCCCCCAATTTATAATGCTTTATTAATTGATGAGGAAACCCCTGCCGGCCGCATCCGAGTTATTTGTGAGGTTCAACAGCAGCTCGAGGGAAACATTGTTCGCTCTGTAGCGTTGACTTCTACTGATGGTTTGATTCGGGGTATGAAGGTGGTTGATACCGGCCAGCCTATTGCAGTGCCAGTTGGACCAGAGACGCTTGGTAGAGTTTTTAATGTTTTTGGCGAACCAATTGACGAGTTGGGTGAAGTAAAGGCTAAGGAAAAAAGACCAATTCATCAAGATCCGCCAGCTTTTGAAGAACTGGAGCCTACAACTCAAATTTTTGAGACCGGGATAAAGGTAATTGATCTTTTGGCTCCTTACGTTAAGGGAGGAAAAGTTGGCCTTTTTGGAGGGGCTGGTGTAGGAAAAACAGTGATAATAATGGAACTTATCCACAACATTGCTGTTAAGCATGGTGGTGTTTCGGCGTTTGCTGGGGTTGGCGAGAGAACCCGAGAAGGCAATGATCTCTGGGTAGAAATGAAGGAATCTGGGGTTATTGATAAAACGGTGATGGTGTTCGGGCAAATGAATGAGCCACCAGGAGCTCGTCTCCGGGTTGGTTTAACCGCTCTTACAATGGCTGAATACTTTCGTGATCAGGGTCAAGATGTTTTGCTTTTTATTGATAACATTTTCCGATTTGTTCAAGCTGGTTCAGAAGTTTCCGCTTTGCTTGGTCGCATGCCTTCAGCTGTTGGTTACCAGCCTACGTTAAGTACTGAAATGGGCGAACTACAAGAGAGAATTACCTCAACTCGCAAAGGTTCAATAACTTCTGTTCAGGCAATCTATGTTCCAGCTGATGATTTGACTGATCCTGCTCCGGCTACAACCTTCACTCATCTTGATGCCACTACTGTTCTTTCTCGACAGATAGCTGAGCTCGGTATTTATCCTGCTGTTGACCCGCTTGATTCGACTTCGCGGGTGCTCGATCCCTCTTTTATTGGTGCTGAACACTATCGGGTGGCTCGGAGAGTTCAACAAATACTTCAGCGTTACAAAGACCTTCAAGATATAATTGCAATTTTGGGTATGGATGAACTTTCAGAAGAAGATAAGGTAATAGTTCAGAGAGCGCGAAAGATTCAGCGATTTTTGTCACAACCTTTCTTTGTGGCTGAGCAGTTTACAGGGCGGCCTGGTGCTTATGTTGCTTTGAAGGACACAATCAAAGGATTTGCAGAGATTTGCGATGGAAAATGGGATCAACTTCCTGAGCAGGCTTTTTATATGGTTGGGACCATTGAAGAAGCGGTGAAACAGGCTGAAAAATTAAGGGAAACTATTGAGGTTTCTTAGGTGCATCCAAGTCAGAGAAAACTTTATTGCCAGGTTATAACACCAGAAAAAGTTGTTTATTCCGATGAAGTTGATATGGTGGTGGCTACTGGTATTGATGGGGAATTCGGAATTTTACCTTTACACACCCCTTTGATTGCTCTACTTAAAATCGGTGAGCTCAGGGTGAAGAAGGGCGAAAATCAAGAGTACATAGCCGTTCACGGTGGGTATCTTGAAGTTTTGGAAGATAAAGTCACAGTGCTTACAGAAGCTGCTGAGCTTGCTAGTCAGATTGATGTAGAGAGGGCTAAAAAAGCCAGGGAAGAAGCCGAAAGAAAACTTTCGGAAGAAGGGGTTTCGAGTGAGGACCTTGAAAAAGCTCGAAGGTCTTTGGAGAAAGCCCTTCTAAGGTTAAAAGTATCATCGCGGAAACCTCGCTAAAACTTACCTTTTCTTGACGTTAAAACCTCTTCCAATTAATCTAAGGGAGTGGTATGGGAAAGTTTGTTATTGAAGGCGGAAAAAGTTTGAAAGGTGAAGTTCAGGTTGGAGGGGCGAAAAACTCCGTCTTAAAGTTGATGGCGGCTAGCTTGTTAGCTGAGACGCCATCAGTTATTCGAAATGTCCCGAAAATTAGAGATGTTTTTATTATGAAAGAAGTGTTGGAGCATTTAGGAGCTTTTGTAGACTTTCAGGATCATGAATTGTTTATAAAGCCTTCGATAAATAATTTCGAGACCCCTTACGAACTTGTAAGCTTAATGCGGGCTTCAATAATTGTTCTCGGTCCTCTGGTGGGTCGCTTTGGGAAAGCGCGAGTGGCTAGGCCAGGTGGGTGTAATATCGGTCGCCGAAAAATAAATCTGCATTTGAAGGGTCTTTCGCAGTTAGGGGTAGAGATAAGGTTAGATCGTGGTTATATTGAAGCGACAGCAAAGAAAATTAAGGGAGGACGGGTTTTTTTAGAGTTTCCTAGCGTGGGAGCAACAGAAAATCTTATTATGGCTGCGGTTTTGGCTAAAGGGGAAACAGTAGTGATTGATAATGCCGCTCGCGAGCCCGAAATTGTTGATCTTTGCAATTTCCTTCAGTCAATGGGAGCAGATATCGAAGGTGTTGGCGAGTCGATTTTAGTGATTAGAGGGGTTGATTGTTTGTCAGGAGTTGAATACTCTGCCATACCTGATCGGATTGAAGCGGGCACTTTTCTTTTAGCCGGAGCTATAACTGGGGGAGAAGTATATGTATCCAACGCTAATCCTGGCCACCTTGAACTCTTTTTAATGAAACTGGAGGAAGCTGGGTTAGAAATTGAAAAGAAAGAAAAAGGCATATTGGTTCGCTCCAAAGGTTACACTAACTCTATTGATGTGGCTACTTTTCCTTATCCAGGCTTTCCTACTGATCTTCAACCTCAAATTGTTGCTTTGTTGAGTCTAGCTGAGGGTATAAGTGTGGTCACCGAGAACATTTTTGAAAATCGGTTTCTCTATGTCGATGAGCTTAATCGATTAGGAGCAAACATCGAGGTTAAAAGTAATCGGGCAATTATCAACGGAGTTAAAGAGCTTTATGGCGCTCCAACTATGGCTCCTGATTTGCGAGGTGGTGCGGCTTTAATTTTGGCTTCATTAGCAGCTCGTGGTAGTTCGGAAGTTCTAAATGTTACTCACATTGATCGAGGCTATGAAAGCATCGAAGAAAAACTGAGGAGACTTGGCGCTCAGATTGAGAGAGTAGAATTTAAAGAAGAGGAGGCATGGGCAAATGAAACTACCACTTGATGAGGAAGAAATAAAAGAAATTATTCCTCACCGGCCGCCATTTCTTTTTGTCAAAGAGATTCGAGAGCTCGAGCCAGGCAAGAGAGTAGTTGGCTTGCTACCCGTTTCCAAGAATGAATGGATTTTAAAAGGTCATTTTCCTTCTTATCCTATTGTGCCGGGGGTTATAATTGTGGAGGCTTTGGCCCAAGCGGGTGCAGTTGCTTTGCTTTCAATGCCCGAGTTTAAAGGTAAAATACCTTTTTTTGCTGGTTTGGAAAAAGTGCGCTTTCGTAAGCCCGTTTTTCCTGAGGATGTGATTGAATTGGAAGTAAAAATGGAACAGATGAGGGGGAATATTGGTAAAGCTCGAGGGACGGCTCGAGTGGGGGGAGAAGTGGTGACAACTGCTATTTTAACTTTTGCGGTTGGAGAAGCGGTTGAACCAAAAAGAGATTGAAAAATTAAAAAGGTTTGTGGAGCAGCAAAGAAAAAAACCTCGACGAATTCGAAGAGTTCTTTATCGTTTATTAGGGGCTTTTTTAATTTTGTTTGTTTCTTTAACTGCTTACGCCGCTTATAAAATCTGGCGTTTTCAAAGTAAGGTTGGAGAAAAAGATAATAATGTTGGGAAGGGTTTGCTCATCAAAGCCGAGCGTTATAAGCCTTTTAATGTGTTGTTAATTGGTATTGATGCACGGGGCAAAATTAAAGTTGGTCGCTCCGATACAATTATTATTGCTCGGCTTGATCCCGTTAAAAAGAGGGCAATTTTGATTTCAATTCCCCGGGATACTAGGGTAAAAGTTGAAGGTCATGGTTTTACAAAGATTAATCATTCTTATGCTTATGGTGGTCGGGCCTTATTGATTAAAACTGTTAAGTCTTTCTTAAATATCCAAATTCATCATTACGCTGAAGTTGATTTTCGAGGATTTAAGAAAATAGTTGATGCTTTAGGAGGTGTCGATGTATATTGCGAAAAAGGTCTTGTAGATAAAAAAAGCCATATTAATATTAAGCCAGGTTTCAATCACTTGAAAGGGGATGAGGCACTTGGTTATGTAAGATTCAGAAAAGATGAAAAAGGAGATTTTGGTCGGATAGAGCGTC
>CALKMS010000033.1 GCA_938091145.1 uncultured bacterium | reverse complement strand
AAAAAGGAAAAGTTGCCTTTTGAACAGCAATTTTGTAATTTTTCTAAAAGAATAATAAAATACTATTGCCAAATTAAATTGCATATGATTAAATAAGTTTGTTGAACCAGCTAAAGGGAGCAGAGATGAGAACAGAAAAGGCAGTTGAGTTGTAGGAGGGAAGGTAGTTGATTTTTTTTGGATTGGGAAAACCAAAGTTTTCTGTGGGGCTTGAAATTGGTTCAAGCTCTTTCCGCGTCGCTGCTGTTCAACCCACGCCGTCTGGTCCTTTTCTGGCTAACTGTGGTTTTATTAAAGTTCCTCGAGGGGCGGTAGCTGGCGGGGAAATAGTTGATACTGAGGTTGTTTCTTATACTCTTAGTGAACTTTGGCGGAAAGTTGGTTTAAAAGAAAAAAGGGTAGTTGTTGGAGTTGGAAACCAAAAAGTAGTTATTCGAGTGGTAGAAATGCCTTATATGGAGAAGAGTGAACTTAAGAGCGCCCTTCAGTTTCAGGCTCAGGATTTCATTCCCATACCCATTGAAGAGGTTATTTTAGATTACGAAATAATTGATGAGTACACCGTTGAAAGTGGCGAAAAGATGTTTCAGGTTTTGCTTGTGGCTGCGGAAAGAAACATGATTCAGAAAGTGGTCGAGGCGGTTGAAGCGGCCGGGTTGCAACCGGAAGCAATAGATGTTTCCGCTTTTGCTATTGCCAGAGCTATTTTGCCGCGCAGGCTTCCAGCGGTGACGGAAGAACCGCGGCCAATAGAGGCGGTTGCTCTTTTGAATGTGGGAGCGGGTATAACCAGTGTGGTGATAGCTGAAAACAATGTAGTTAAGTTTGCTCGAGTAATTGGTTTAGCTGGTGATGATTTTACTCAAGCCATCATGGATAGCCTGGGAATAACTTTTGAAGAAGCGGAAGATCTAAAAATTAGGATTGGCCTTTCGCCACTGGTCGGAGACCGCTTTATTGACATTCCTTCTGAACTTTTAGATCGCGCTGAAGTAGTTCAGGATATACTCGAACGGGAGGTAACGCGCTTTATTGGTGAAGTCAAGCGCTCTTTTGATTATTTTATGGCTCAGTCTCCGCTGGAGATAAAGAAACTTATTGTTACTGGAGGCTCAGCCAAGCTTAAAAACTTCTTGGCTTACCTTGAGAAAGCTTTAGGCATTGAAGTTACTTATGGCCATCCCCTTGAGCAGTTTCAAATTAGCCCTCAACTTTCTTTGGAAGCTTTAAAAGAAGATGAGCTTTCGCTGGCAATTTGTCTTGGTTTGGGCTTGAGAGGGATTGAGTAGATGGGAATAAATCTTCTTCCCCCGGAAATAATTGAGAAGCGGGAGTCGGAGAAGAGATTGGCTCTTATCCTTTTTTTTATAAGCGTTTATATTATTTTGCTGCTCTTCGTTTACCTGGGTTTCCAGGCTCGCATTATTCAGGAAAACAGAAGGTTATCTGAACTCAAGATTATGAACGAAGAGCTAAACAAAAAAATTGCGGAGTTCAAAGTTTTTCAGGAAAGGAAAGACGCTATTGAGAGAAGGAGAAGCATCATTGAGCAAGCTTTGAGCGACGAAGTGTCTTGGTATCGCATTCTTTTAGAGCTCAGCCTTTTAATGCCACGCGAGATGTGTTTGGGCAGTTTGGCGGCTGACAATTTGAAAGGAATTGATATGAGTGGCGATGCAAGAGATTATTTTACAGTGGCAAAGTGGATGGTTAGACTAAAGGAAATACCTGAGGTTTCTAATGTCTGGCTGAATAATGCTGCTCGAAAAGCGGCGACCGGGGCGGCTGGAGCATCGGCTTCAGGTAATGTTTCATTTAGCATGACTGTTGAGTTGAAATCTAGTCAGATAGGGCAAGGGAGGTAAATTGGAGATAAAGCTCGGACTACAAGAAGCAATTGCGGTTGGAGTGATTGCTTTTGTTATTATAACCTTACTCTTTTACTTTTTTGTTTGGAGCCCAATGTCGGGAAACCTTGCTCGAATTCGTGAAGAGCAGAAAAGCGAGCAACAAAAAGTTCAGTCTTCGCAAGTTACTCTTCAAAGACTTGAAGCTTTAAGGAGAGAAGCGCCGAAAATTGAGATGGAAATGATTGAACTTACTCGTCGAATGCCTGATGAACCCAATATCGCAGATTTGATTATTGAACTTGAGGAGATGGCAAGCCAAGCGGGGCTCAATTTTGTCTCTTTTTCCCCTTCTCCACCATCAGAGGGACCAACTGGAGAGTACCAATCAGTTAAGCTTAATTTTGGGGTTGAAGGCTATTTTAATAGGGCTCGAAGTGACGGTGGTAGTTTGCTCGATTTTCTTTATAGGCTTGAGCACTCACCTCGAGAAATTAAAGTTAATAATCTTTCCATCAGTCCTGGAGCTAGTGGGTTGCCAGCTTTAAAAATGACTTTTCAAGCAGAAACCTTTGTTTTGCCATCATTTGAAGCAACACCCACCGCTAAAACCACCACTCCGACAGCAGGTCCGTAGGAGGCCAAATGTCAGCTCAGATGGATAAATTAAAACAATTTTTCGAAAAACCGCAGGTAAAATATGTTTTGATGGGAGTAGGAGGATTAGTCTTTTTAATAGTAGTTATATTTCTTGTAATGTCGGTTTTTGGTGGAGGTGGAGGGGAAATTGAAGTTGGAGCTCCGACTAGTGTTTCAGGCATAGGTTTAACTTTGGAAACAACGGAGACTACCCCAACTTTCGAGCCGCTGGATAAGGGTTTAGAAGTTTTTTCTGCCGAAGGGTTTAAAGACCCCTTTGAGCCATTGACTCTTGAGACCACCACTGCTGAGGCTACGGAAACGGCGGGTCCTTATCTTAAATCTATCTCCTTTGGTTCAGACGGCCAGCCATTAGCTGAGTTTCTTTATAACGGGAAAACATATAGTTTGACTGTTGGCGAACAACTCTCTGATTCGCCTTATATGGTTTTGGAAATTGGGGGTAA